>USJD01000030.1 GCA_900554835.1 uncultured Prevotella sp.
TGCAGATGAGGGAACAGATGAAGGAAATGATGGTACTGCTCGTGTAACTTTATATAATTATACTGCAGAGCAACCATATGATGCAGATTGTGATGCTTATATTCGTGTAGTAGCCAATAGTGCTACTACAGAAGCTTATGCTTTAGCAGAAAAAGTTTCTGAAAAGGAAGCTAACATTGCTAAGATGGGTGAAGCAGGATATGCTGACTACGTTGTAAACAACGGAAAGAAACTTGAGAATATCAAAGGGGCATCTGTTCAAGAAGAGGTTTTCCAAAACCTTCCTGCTGGAGAAAACGCTATTACAGTAGTTGCTGTAGGTAAGGGAGGAAAGTTTGCAAGCTCTGTTATTTTTAGCAGTGTAACTTGGTCTGATGTAGTAAAGGGAACTTATACATTTAGCGTAGCAAACATCCAAAAAGTTTATGCAGCTAATACTGAGACTACCTTACAGGTTTGCGATTCGGATCCTAATGCCTATCGTTTCAAAAACCTGTTTGGCACAGGCAAGCACTTATTACTTACAGCTGTTGGCAAAGGTACAGATGAGAATGGTAACTACATTATGGTTAAGGTTCCTTCACAGGCAACCAGTCTTACCTTCGGCAGTCATGGAGAAATCAGTGTACGTGATGTAGCAGAATGGCAGAACGATGAAAGTTTGCTCGACTGCAAAATTTACGAAGATCATAATGCTGCATTATGGGTTCAATATTTTGTAAGTGCAGGTAACTTAGGTTATGGCTATGATGAGTTCACACCTGAAAATTAATAAGGTGTAATTCTGAAATATAATTAAGGTGTATCCTTCTTGTTCTTCATCGAGCATTGGGATACACCTTTTATTTTTTTGCTTTTTCTTTTCTACTGTGGAAGATGCATTTTTCAAAATAAGTCGTCTCCTGTAACCTGTCTGTTGATCTTTCTTGCATACATATTATTATATAGACCATGTGGTGTGACAATAATATTCTCCTTCATATTTATCTCATATTAGTGAAACCTGTCGCAAAGTTACAAGAAATACGAGATTACGACAACTTTTGAACGAGAAATCTGTCGTAATCTCGATAAAAAAGTGAGATTACGACAGATTTTCGTGAATTTTCTCTATTTTAATTACTTATCTACTGTAGAAGAAACATTGTTCTTCTCATAATAAGCCTTGTATTCATCGCCACCATATTTCAAGCCGAGGTCTTCGCCTGCAATGCCATCGCAGAAGCCCTTGTAAGCCCACTTGCGCTTGTAGTCCTTGTCGAAGAGATTAGGCACCTGCCCCTTGAGCCAGTATTCGTGTTCTGCCTCATTATCTGACAGACTCCAGATGGTGATACCGCTCTGCTGAGCCTCTGGAACATTCGCCTTGTAACTCTCCATAATCATGCGGTAGGCATCGCTCTGAGCCTTATACTGATTGCTGGATGGAGAGCCTGTGCCGAGAGAAAGGTCAAGCTCTGTGACACGTACCAACTTGCCTGTGGCTGCCATCGTTTGGAACATGGCATCTACTTGAGCCTTGAGTGCTGCGATGTTGGCTGCATTCTTTTCTGTATCGTCGCTGCAATTGAGTGTGACGTGCATCTGGGTTCCTATGCCATCTACGATAGGAGTGCCGTTCTTCTCATCGATGTCCTTGATGAAGTTGACGAGGGCTTCGAGCTTCTTTGGAGAGGTCTCCAGGTTGTAGTCGTTCACGAAGAGCTTGGTTTCTGCCGGCAAATACTTGCGAGCCAACTGGAACGCCTTCACTGGATAATCCTTTACGTAATATCCCCAATACCAATGGTTGTCGCCCCAATTCAGGGTCAGGCCATCAGCCTCAGTCTCTTCTGGAGCCTTGTCCTCATCAATGCCGAAGATGCCTTCGTCGATGCCACGGCGGCCATTGCTGCCATCAGCAATAGGTTCGTTGATTACCTCGTAGCCGTAAGGAACCACGTTCTTCTCCTTCAGGTGATTAGCCACGCCGCTAACCCATGCCTCCATCGCACCTTCCAGGGCTGCCTGCTTCTCGGCTGGAGTCTTGAGCACATAATACATCTTGCTGCCCGCACGGGTCTTGCTGCGTTGGGCACGATAGATGGTTTGTCTGGCACTGGCTGCTGTGCCTTGGTCTTTGGCAAGACCGAACTTGATATTGTCGAGATAGTAAGTAGCGCCCACTTTGCCGAAGTTGAGGATGATGCGGTTGGCATCGTCATAGGCAGGAGTGAATTCGTATTCACATTTCTGCCAGTCGGTACCGATAGTGAAATCATGATATCCGCCTTGTGAACTATAAGTTGTACTGTTCTGGTACTGGAACTGGAGGGCACCTGATGCAGATGAAGACTTGGCGTAGAACTGGATGATATACTTTTTGCCCTCTTGCAATGGGGTATCGAAAGTATAAGCACACTGGGCCTCCCAAGCATTACCATCGCCCTTGTTCTTTAATGCCAGTCCGTAGCTATCCTTGTAGCCTTTGCCTTCTGCAGCCTCGCTTGATTCGCAGTTGCTTCCCCAAGCACCCCAATTGCCCTTGGTTCCGCCTTCGAAATCGTATGAGTCGCCAGCCAGTACATTGTCCATAGGATCTACTTCCTTGATGCCGAACTCTACGTTGTCGATAAAGAACGTTCCTGCCACTTTTCCAAAGTTGATGAGGATGCGGTTCAGGTCTTCCTTGGTGCAGGTATAGTCGTATTCACAGGTGGTCCAATCTGTACCAACGGCAAAGGAATGATAACCTTCTCCTGCGTATGTCTTGCTGTTCTGTGTGGCAAACTGCAATACCTCACCGGCAACTGATGACTTTGCCTGGAAGCGGATGGTATAGGTTTTGCCTACTTCCAGCGTGCCATCCAGATCTTGGGCACATTGTGCCACATAGTAGTCGGAACCGTCTTTCGGGTTGACGAGTTTCAAGCCATAGCTGCCGTCTTTCGCTGCTTCCTGGCAAACTTCCGATTTGCTGTCGTTACCCCAAGAGCCCCAACCGGAGTTGGTGCCAGTTTCGAAATCACCGTTCTTGATGATGGTCTTGATGTCGCTGGTGCTTTCTACCACCAGGGTAGGGGCGATGAGCGACTTCAGGTAGCTTTGGTTCTGCTGGGTATGCCAGAAGAAGTTGTGACCATAAAGCTTCATGTTGCCATCCAATGCCGCAAGAAGTTTATCCACGGTGGTGAAGTTCAAGGCTCCGCTGTTGCCCATGATGGCATCGTTCTTCATGGCGTTGCCTGGCGTGAAGAGCTGGTAGTTGGCATTAGCCAGTTCGCCCTCACCATTGGCGTTGTTGATATACATGTCGGCACCGCAGCCGATGCCGATGAGCATGTTTGGAGCATATTGCTGACCATAGTCCTTGATGTTGCCATAGTTGGCGATGGCCTCTTTCACGGCGAGTGGAATCTCGGAAGAGGTAACGCCTTGCTTGTCGTTGCCCCACTGCATGATCTGGTCGTCGCAACCAGTGAGTAGCATCGCTGATGCTACTACTGGTATCATGATTCTATTGATTTTCATCATTCTTTCTTTTTAAAAGATTAATAATCTTAAGCCGTTTTATCTGATATCCGGATAGGATTAAAAATCAGAAACGGTAACGGCTGTTATTGGCACGATGCGGAAGTTGTCCAGGTAAATCTTCTGGTTGAAGTTTCTTGCCGGGAAATCCGCATCTTCCAAATCTGTGTTCCACTTCAGGTCTGGATTGCAGAACAGGATTCCGAAGTTCTTGTAGCTGCCGCCATTCTTGTCGTCGATGACGTTCTGGAATGTCCATGCTATCTCGTTGTTGGTGTATCTGCCAATCTCTGAGAGTGGGATGGTGATGGTCTGCCATCTTTCGCCAGTGGTGAAGGCTTGGGTCTTGCCAGTCTTGCGGTCGAGCCATGGAACCCAGGCATAGCCCTGGTTCAGATAGTCCTTGTTATACTGGGTGCAGGCCGAACCGTATCCATAGTTGGAGAGGTTGTTCTGCAGGGTGAATTCTATCTGTCCGGTTAACTCCCATGGTTCCGGACAATACACATCAAACTGTAATGCTACGGAGTCTGCTGGGGTTGTGCCAGGGATGAATTGGGTCATGCGGTTCCAGTCATCGTCAGCATTGTCATTGCCGGCGGTCCAGAATCCCTTGATGTTAGCTACGCCTGCCTTTACTCCGTCTGGATTCTCTGCGAGATAACTTTCAGGAATGATCTGAATAACCTTGCCACGCCCTGAGTTCAAAGGGTCGTCCACCAGATCATCTGCAGAGAAGGTGGCACTCCATCCGCCCTGTGCTCCCTTGCCATCAAAGTTGATGACATAGCAGTCGTTGTTGTTGAAGTAAGCTGGTGAGATGGCTGTGCCATTGGCTCCCTCAGTGGTGATGCTTCCGCTGACAGCAGCCACACCCGATGGCATGGTGAAGCTTACCCATTCGCCTTCTTCCTCGTCGTTGACGATGCCATCGCTTACCTCTGTGCCATCAGGAAGGGTAATCTTGGTGGTTCCATCGAGGTTGGCTCCTGTTATCTTCACGGTCTCACCCGCCATAGGCAGGGTGTTGTCGATGCCCGAGATGCTAGGAGCTGCGGCACGGATGGTGAACTGATGAACGGTCTGGGTGTTGTCCTTTACGAAGGTGATGGTGTTGCGCACACTCTCGTCGGCCTTTGCCACAGGGGTCTTGCTGTTGAGGGTTATCCAGATGTTGTTATCTGTCATCAGGGCATTATTGAAATAGGTCTCGAATCCGTTTACGTAGATTTTCTTCAAGCCCTTGAAACCTGAACCTTCGATGCGCAGGGTCTGGCCGAGGCGAGCGAACTCTACCTCTCTGTCGTAGTTGCCATCTTCTGCATCGGTGGTCTCCAGGTAAATCTTGTTGATGGTCATGGTGGCAGACTGGTTGTTGTCATCGTCGTCGCTGCATGCGGTGAGCGATGGCACGATTGCCAGCAGCATCAGGGGAATCAGTCCCTTGATCGCTTTCTCCACCTTATTATATATATAACTTTTCATGACTTATTGGTTTTATCTGTTAATGTTATCTGTTTCGATACGCTGGCTGTGATTAGTTGAAGAGGGATTCCTCATCTACCTCACGCTCGCCAAACTGATACTTCACCGTCTTGATGTTGCCGTCTGCATCGGTCTTCAAGTTAGGGTTCTTGGTCTGGTCGGTATCTGCCATAGGCAAGGTAAGGCTCTTGGCGGTGGCTGTAGCCACACCGTTTCCTGGTGCTACGTATTCCTTGCTCAGTTTATAGGTGTTGGTGCTGCTTTCAAAGTAGCTGGCATTGCGGTTCTGGCTGTTGCAATAGTTCACCACTTCCTGCTGCTGGTAGTAGCTGCGGCGCACGAGATAGTACCAGTATAGACCTTCGAAGGCAAACTCCACACGGTTTTCGTGGCGGAGATCCTCGTAGCCTATCTTGCTCTTCTCTGGCATTCCGGCGCGTTTGCGGATGGCATTGAAGTATTTCAGGGCTTCTGCATCTGTGGTGCTCTCGCTGTTGCCGAGGATAGCCTCTGCATAGTTGAGGTAAACCTCTGCCAGGCGGAGCATATAGCTGTTGATGCCTGAGTTGTTTGGCACGCTGAAGCCATTCACTTTCTTGGTACCGATGACATACTTCTTCACGTTGGCACCCTGAGAACCTGCGCTCTCGGTTACGCCGTAGATGTATGGATCGCTAGGGTCGGCACTCAGTTCTGGGTATTCCTCGCCATAGAAGGCGATGGAGTTGTGGCGGCGCTTGGTATCTACCACGCCCTTCTGTCCGAGGTTCTCATCGGTATAGTTTGAGAACTCTTCCCAGAGGTCGTAAGAGCAGTAGGTGGCTCCTCCCCATGCATTGGTATCGCCCACCATGGTGCTCCAAGCCAGGAATCGGGTCATGCTTTGAGCTGCACCTTTGGCACCATCTCCCTTCAGTGCCTGGAACTGGAACATCGCCTCGGCGTTGTTGTTGATGTTGCTGGCACTCCAGAGGTCATCATAATCGTCGAGTAGTTTGTAGTTGCTTTCCTTGATAACCTTGAGGGCTGCCTTCTTGGCCAGGTTGAGATAGTACTCGTTGCGTGTACCACGGTTGAAATCGGTAGCCACGTTGCTGCCGTCGTAGGCTCCGCTGGTGGTCAAGCCTGCCATGCAGAGATAGAGTCGGCTCAACATGCCGTAGGCGGTATATTTGTTGACGCGCCCTGCCTGTCCCTGAGAAGCAGGAAGATGCTTGGCAGCATATTCCATGTCTCGGATGGCAAACTCGATGACGTCTTCGCGTGGCTGTGCCGGTACTACGTAGTTGTTCACCATATCCGAGGTGTTCTCGTAGATGATGCCGCATCCCCAGAGGGTTCCGATGTACCAGTAGGCAAGACCACGCATGAAGCGTGCTTCGGCGATGCCCTGTATCTTTGCGGTTTCGCTAACCGCTGCGGTGCACTTGGTCTTCAGGTTGTTGATGGTGTTGTTGCTCTGTGATACAACGGAGTAAAGTGAGCCCCATGCCTGAGTAAGACCTTGCGAGAGAGAGGTCTCCGTGAAGTTGGTGTAAGGGTAGATGTAATCTGAGTATTGTGCCGTGATGTTGTTGGCACGTCCATCACCCATACCATAGTAGAACTTATCGTTGAAGTCGTACCACACGTAGTTGTAGAGTGGGTAGGTGGCTGTAGCCACCGCCGCATCTGAGTCGTAGTAGTTGTCTGGCCCCAACTGATATGAGTTCTTTTGCTTGAGGAAGTCTTCCGCACAACTGCTGAACGAAAGGATTCCTGCCAAAGCTGCTGTATATAATAATATCTTTTTCATGTTTTGATTCTCCTTCTTATCATTAGAATGTTACGTTCAAGCCAAAGGTGTAGATGCGTGGTGAAGGATAGCGGCCGTAGTCGATTCCGTTCATCAGGGCATTTCCCCAAAGGCTACCTACTTCTGGATCGTATCCCTTGTACTTGCTCCAGGTGTGTACGTTCTGCAGGTTACAATATACCTTCACATTGGTAAGATAGATGTTCTTGAGCCAGGTGCGAGGCAATGTATAAGAGAGTGAGATGTTCTGCAGGCGGATGTAGGAACCATCTTCTACGAACGCATCGCTCACACGGTTGTTGGCATTGCTGCCGCTGGCTGTGTAGAGGCGAGGCTGAATGGTCTCCGGGTTCGTAACATGATAGTTGCGGTAGTCATCCGGACCGTTAGGATCTATCTTCTCAACACGGGCATAGTCGAGTACGCTCTTCAGAAGGTTAGAGGTAGAACCTGAAATCTCCAGGCTTCGGCGACCGTAGTTGAGAATCTTGTTTCCGTAGGAACCGCTGAACTGGATGGTCAGGTCGATGCCCTTATAAGAGAAGGTGTTTCCGAATCCCCAGGTAAACTTAGGCTCCGGGTTGCCGATGAAGGTCTGGTCGTCGTTGTTGATGACGCCATCTCCATTGCGGTCTTCGAAGATATAGTCTCCAATCCAGGTTCCGCTCTGGGCTATCTTGCTTCCTTCCGGAATCGCCACCTGCTTCACGTTGCCATCCTTGTCTTTATAATAGAAGTCTTCCGGCTTGTCGAAACGGCCGATTACCTTGTAGCCCCAGAACTGTCCGATAGGCTGACCTACGATGGTGTTGGTAACGGTGGCTGTCTCGGAACCAATCTGGAGTTGCTGAGGAAGTGTACCTGTGGCAGTATCCAGGGAAACCACCTTATTGCGGTTCAGGGAGAGTACGGCATTGCTGCGCCATGAGAAACCTTTTGACTCGATATTATCTGTGTTCAAAGTGAATTCCACACCTGTATTGCGTAAACTTCCGATGTTACCCCAAGGGTTGCTGGCTACACCATAGCCTGAACCGGCACCGGAACCCAGGAAGGCTGGAAGGTCGAGCTTCAGGAGCAGATCCTTGGTTTTCTTGTAGTACCAGTCGGCGATGAACTCGATGCGACCATTGAAAAGACTGAGGTCGATACCTACGTTAGTAGAGTAGGTTGTCTCCCATTTCAGGTTAGGATTGGCATTGTTGGCATTCAGTACACCTACACCCCAAGGTGTAGTGTAAGTTGCGAGCAGGGCGGTATATGCCCAGTCTTCTACGTTCTGGTTACCAGTGGCGCCCCATCCTAAACGGAGTTTCAGGTTGCTGATTACCTTGTTGTCTTTCAGGAATGCCTCGTTGCTGGCACGCCAGGCCAAGGCTGCTGATGGGAACCAGCCCCAGCGATGACCTTCTGCAAATTTAGAACTGCCATCTCTACGGATGGTGGCTGTAAGGAGATAGCGGTCGTCGAAACTGTAGAAGGCACGGCCGAAGTATGAGAACAGGGCTGTGTTGTTCTGGTAACCGGTGGCACGGCTGTCGGCGTAGCTACCTGCCGAGATGTCGGTGGCACTGTTGGAGAGGTAGCCTGTGGTAGAACCCACCTGGTTCTCCCAATGGTTATGGCTCATTTCCTGACCCACCATGATGTTCATGTTGTGCTTGCCAAAGCTGTTGGCATAGGTAAGGATGTTGCGCCATGACCAGTACTTGGAGTTACTCTTGGTCCATTGACCAGAGCGAACATCGTTGGTCTTCACACCAAACTTATAATCTGGCTGATAATAATAGTAGTTGTTGAAGTTGTAATCAGCCGAAAGCTCGGTCTTGAAAGTCAAGCCCTTGATGAGGGTGGCTTCCAGATAAGTGTTCACGCGGAAGTTGGTCTTCTTGTTGTGATTGTCGGTAATTTCAGCAAGAGCCACAGGGTTGTCTGGCATCCACTGGTCGTCAGGGCCATCATATCCGCCTTCTGCATTATGCACGGCTACTGAAGGCTGAGATGTCAGTGCTGTCATAATAATATTATAGGTGGAAGAAGTCTGCTGCTTGCTGTCTGCCAGAGAGAAATTAATGCCTCCCTTGAGCCACTTCTTGATTTGGGCGTCGATGTTGCCACGGAGAGTCTGACGCTTGAAACCTGAACCGATGGCGATACCATCCTGGTCCAGATAACCGGCGCTGATGGCGTAGGTGATATCCTTGTTACCGCCGCTCATGCTTACGTTGTGGCTGGTCATGAGTGCCTTTCGGTAAAGCTCATCCTGCCAGTCGGTACCATCGCCCATCAGGTCGCCACGTACCCAGAGGCTGGATGCCGGCTTGATGTTGGCATCGGTGATATCTTTATAATGTGTGGCGTATTCCCGGAGATTCATCACATCGAGTTTGCCAGGCATCGCCTGCCAACCCACATAACCATCGTAGGTAATGTTGGCCTCACCGCTCTGGCCACGCTTGGTGGTAATCATGATGACACCATTGGATGCACGGGAACCGTAGATAGCGGTGGCAGAGGCATCCTTCAGGATGTCCATGCTTACGATATCCGATGGGTTGATAAGGGAGAGTGGATTGGAGTTGCCATCGTCTCCGCCGGCTGAGTCGATGATGACACCATCGATAACGAAGATAGGCTGGGATGTTGCATTCAGAGAGTTCGTACCACGGATGCGGATAGTATTGCTACCACCAGGGGTACCTGTGTTCGCCTGAATCTGTACACCGGCAGCTCGACCCTGTAGAACCTGGTCGATACTGGTGGCTATAGACTTTTCGATAGCTTTTTCTCCTACTGATGCTACAGAACCTGTCAGATCGGCACGCTTCATCTGACCGTAGCCAACAACGACCACCTCATTGAGAAGTTCTGCATCTTGCAAAAGTGTAACGTCAAGATGTCCTGCACCAACTTTTACTTCTTTGTTTTTATAACCCAAATAGGAAATTTGCAAGGTTGCACCTTTAGGGGCGTTGATGCTGAAATTTCCATCAAGGTCAGTAACAGCTGCCACATTAGGTGAACCCTTCACACGAATAGTAGCTCCGATGACAGGTCCGTCATCACCAACTACAGTACCCTTGACAGAATTGCCTTGTGCCATAGCTCCCATAGGAGCCAATGATAATGCCAAAGACAAAGCAAGAGACTTCATAGCAATACTTGCATGTTTCATGATTAATTGGTTTTTAATTTCTGGTTTATTTTACAATTCTGCTGCAAATTTAGGAAAAAAAACAAAAAGTATAATTTAATTATGTGTCATCGGTGTTTGTGTATGTTTCATTCCTTTTTATTTGCTACCTATAATGAAAACAGAAAAACATTTTATACATAAAAAAAGGTGAAGGGTATATAATGTTCCCTTCACCATTGGTTTTTGTATTCTTAATGACTGAATACAAAAAGTAATCGATTTCAATATTCATATAATTTGATATGTAGTATCTTGTATTCTCCACAAGAAATTCGGGCATGCCTACCTTGATGGTCCTGATCGCCATTGTCTCGGCGGATGTATCGTAATTCTCCGTTTTCATCGACATTGACCTGATCTACATAACCGATACCGATGCGTTTCCCCTTGAATGATGGCTGCGATTTTCTGTCTTTGTTTTCTCTTCCATGATCCACGAAGCCGTCTTCACCTAATTTCTTCTCTTCGGATTGTAGCCTTTCTGTGTTTTTCTGGAAAACAGTAACGATTCCGTTGCCTGCAATGAGATATTCCATAGGAGCAAGTTTGATGATAAGTCCGCCACCTTCTGGCCATTTGCTTCCATCTGTAGCTCGGGCATCCCATGGTAATGTGAAATAATGGCGACAGATGATGCTGATGTCTCCGTCCTCTATAATTCGTTCCTTATCTTGCTGGTCGAAGAGTAATCCCCAATTCTTTCCTTTTCCTTGATTTGCCAAAAGAATTGGTGAGAGCTGATGAAGCATCCTGTATGCTTTATGAATCTCGTTTCTTGTCTTGTAATCAGCCTGATCAAGAGCAAAAGGGCTAAAACTGATAGCATCTGTCTCGCCAAAAGTATAGATGGCTTTGGCACCGCTGTTCTTGTCGCACTTTACTTCTGGTGTAAAGAATGGATTGTCTGCACGCTTGTATTGTCTGACCCATTCTTTATATCCACTATCGTATATGTCTGGAGCATAGATGTCAATACTTGGTGCTGCAGCCTTCCATATATTAATAAGGTGGGCGAGAGGACCTGCCGACGGATATTCGCCAGGTTTTCGGCCTCGGCTATTCATGGCAGCATTTACGTACATAGGAATATTGTGAATGGCTTTTCCTGCTGCAACGATTTCTTCTACGTATTTGGCATAATGGTAAGCTTGAAACTTTTCGTCTGCATAACAGTCTGTACCGAATACTTCTGCCCAAGTTCCCTTTTTGTTCAACTTTAAAGCTTTGGTTAGTGCGGCTGGCACTGTTTGTTGGTATGCTTTCTGGGCAAGTGGTGAATGGTCTCTTGCACTTTCCAGCATTCCTATTTCGTTCTCCACCTGCATCATGATGATGGTGTTTTCTTTTTCATCAATTCTTCTGATGTGTTTCATCAGTTCGCAAAAAGCTCGTTTGTCAGCCTGAAGAAGTTCATTGCTAAAGGCCGAGCAGATTTCCAGAGGCTTTCCATTTTCAGTTAGTGCACGCGGAAATCGCCTGGTGTTTTCTTTTACCCATAACGGAGCATAGCAACTCATGGAATTTTTCCATGCTCCAAACCACAAGAAGATGATTTTCATATCATATTTTCTTGCAGTAGCTGTAATGCTGTCAACGAGCGCAAAGTCGTATTTACCTTCTTCTGGCTCTATAAATTCCCAATAAGCGGGTACAAATACAGAATTGGTGCCACTATTTTTCATCTTTTTTAAAGCAATCTTGATGTCATCAGGGTGGGTTGCAGCTGAGTTGCTGAGCTCACCTGCCAACAGAAGCATCGGTTTGCCGTTTACAACTAATTGCATGGTTGTCCCCTGCTTTTGCAATCTTACGCCTGCTTGTAATTGAAAGCAACAGACAAAAGCGAGGAAGAACAAAACTGTCATCTTGCATATCCGAGTAGTCTGATGTTGAGACTTCAGACAGTTCTTTATCATGCTGATGTCTTGATACTTATTCATAAATATTCATTTTAGAAAAGGTTTGAAAATATTTGAGGCATACGTCACGCCATTCTTTGGCATTGGCAAGTTGTACATTCAGTAGGGAATCAGTCATTTGCCATTCTGTGATGTGATCTTTCATATATTCCTTTGTACTTGTATGCCAATAGTCGCGGTAGGTTTCCACCATGCTCACTCCCATATTGTATCTCATGCAGAGTTCTTCCCATAATGTACTTCCTGATTTCATCCGATAGTTCCAGGGAACATGGTGAAACCATAGCAGATATTCTTCTGGGCAAGTTGCAAGATTGTCATAGAGACTACGGTATGGCTCAGGGTATTGTCCTACTGCATCGGTTCCGCCAGATGAGCGGTTGAAACCGATTCCGTTACTATCTGCCTGATGATAATAAACCGGGCACCATTCCAGAGGATATTCGGCCTTGAAACCATCAGGTTCTGGTCCATAGTGATGGTCGAATTTGAATATGTGGTGCAAGCCGAGTGGCATCATGTAGTTGACACAGGCTTCTCGTGATGTCAGCATCATCATTTCTACTGGCTTTGTGAATCTTTCATCCTTACATCCGTAGGTCAGTATCAGCCATTCGTGGGCGATTTCTTCCGATGAAATCGATGGATTCCATGCCAAACGTCCAAAGGCATACCAGTTGGCTTGAGAGAAAGGATGACCGCACCAATTGGCATCGTCTCCTATATTAGAAACGCCTGCAATACCCTTTAACTTGTCTGGACTGACAAAGCGGAAGAACTCCTTCCACATAGGTGCCAGGTAAACAAGGTGCTTGGACTGCCCGAGATATTCCTGGGTAATCTGCAACTCCGCAATCTGAGGAGTTTGATGGATATTGTCGAAGATGGGTGCGTATGGCTCACGAGGTTGAAAGTCAAGCGGACCATTCTTTGATTGCAGGATGACGTTATCGCGAAATTTTCCATCTTGATATTTGAATTCGCTTACAGCTTGTTTTACTCTGTCTTCTCCCTTGTGATTGGCGCCATATACAAAACTTCTCCACATCACGATGCCACCAAATGGTTTCAGTGCATCAGCAAGCATATTGGCGCCATCGGCATGGCTTCTGTGATAGTCGCCTGGTCCTGGTTGTCCCTCTGAATTGGCTTTAACGAGAAAACCACCGAAATCAGGAATAGATGCATAGATTTCCTTGGCTTTCTTTTTCCACCACAGTTGTACTTTCATATCTAATGGATCGGCTGTCTTCGTGTAACCAAGAGCCATCGGTGAGGCGAAGTTGATACTGAGATATACCCGAATGCCGTATGGACGGAAAATATCTGCGATAACTTTTACTTTATGAAGGTATTCCGAAGTCATCATTTGGGGCGAAGCATTCACATTGTTAAGTACTGCGCCATTGATGCCGATGGATGCATTGGAGCGGGCATAGGTGATGAGGCGGTTACGTAAGTCCTTATTGATATTCTTGAATTCACCGGCTTTATCTAATATGATTTCATCCCATTTCCAAATACTTTTTCCTGCATAGCCGCGCTCAATGCTGCCATCAAGATTATCCCAATGGTTGAGTATTCGTAAGTTTACGGCAGGTTTTTCTGTCTTGGAAAGATGAGAGAGATTGCCTGTCTCTTGTAGGCGTAGTAAATCATAGGCACCATAGAGAATACCAATGGAACTGCTGGCTATGATACTGGAATCTGTCAGCATATAGCCTTCGCCAAGGTTGAGAAGTGGGTCAACTCTGATGCTTACTTCTTTGCCCTTGTAGTATTTGGTGAGTTCGTCTTTGGCAATGGAAAGGGTTGCATCCTTGTCTGTCATTCCTTTTACCAAACAGGTGTTGTAGCCTTGTTTGTTTAACCAAAGCATAGAGCCGTCGCTTGTTTTCTGGAAAAAAATCTGGGCTTTTGTTGTTAGAGCAAACGCAAATGCAAGTGATAAAATAAGGTATTTCTTCATATTTGCAACTACTTTTTAATATTGTTGAAGTTTAATAAGTTTGCTGCAAAAATACGAAAAAATACCTTATCTGTTATGTGTAACCGCTTATTTTTCATTTCTTTTTGTTTCAGCATATTCAGATGGTGACATGCCGAAGTGTTTTTTGAAGATAGTCGAGAAGTGGGTCTGGTTGTTGAAACCTACAGAGTATGCCACTTGTGTGAAGTTGATCTTGTCTTCTTCAATAAGGCGGGCGGCTTGCTCCAATCTTAGATTTCTAATGAATTCACCGGTAGAAACACCCGCAATTTCTTTCATTTTCCGATGTAGTTGTGCACGACTGATACCAGCCTTTTCTGTTAATTTCTCGACATTGAAGTCTGGGTCCGTAAGATTTTCGTTGATGCACTTCATGATTCGTTCCATCAATGCATCGTTGTTTCCCTTAACCTCTATTTTTTCTATTTTCTCTTTTTGTCCCATGGCTCCTGTGTATTTACCTCGTAGTCTGCGGACATTATCCACAAGATTGTCTATGAGAATATGTAGTTCTTCCATGTTGAAAGGCTTGGCGAGAAAAGCATCTGCGCCTTTTTTCAAACCTTCCAGTCTGAAATCTACTTCGCTTTTAGAAGTGAGCAGAATCACCGGAATGTCGCTTATATTCGAGTTCCCCTTGATGTTTTTGAGCATGGTGATACCATCCATTACAGGCATCATGACATCACTGATAACCAAATCGTATTTCCCAGTGAGCAGAAGCTTCAGTCCTTCTTTTCCGTTTTGAGCATAGCCGAAATGATACCATTCGCTCAGTTCTGCTTGAACATATTGTGCTATTTCTTCGTCATCATCTACAATGAGTATGTTGAAATTCTTGCTGGCTTGTTTCTTCTTGCTGTTTTCTGTTGCATTTGTCTTTTCTACATCCATCAGTATTTCCTCTGGTTTTAAGTGCTCTTTTCCCAAAGGAATACTGATTTCAAGGCAAGCTCCCTTGGTTCCATCAGTACGGTTATATGCCCTGATAGTACCTCCATGCATCTGAGTAATTGCTCGGCTGAGGTTTAGACCGATACCTGTTCCTTCGATATGGAGTCCGCTGGTGTTCTTGCCTTGATAGAAACGTTCGAAGAGCCGGTCGGTCTTCTCTTCTTTCAGTCCGATGCCTGTATCTTCTACCCTGATGATGGCATTCTTTTCGTCTTTACCTATGATAATGGTAATTTCGCCGCCATCAAAGGTATACTTCATGGCATTGGAGAGCAGGTTGGAGATAACCTTGTCGAAGTTGATGCGGTCTATCCAAACCTTCAGTTTGTCTTTATCGCTGCTGAGGCTTTCGTCTTCTTTGAGCGAAAGGTTGATGTTGCGCTCCTGTGCATTGAATCGGTAAAGCGATACGATGCCATGCAGGAATTCCTTGAGCGGAGTCTCCTGGCAATGGAGATGCATCTGGTTCTTGTCTATCTTTCGCTCATCAAGTATCTGGTTTACCAGAAGCAGGAGGCGCTGGGCATTGCGGTCGATGGTATCGATATCCTGTTTGCTTTCTGCATCTGTTAATCTTGCTTTCAGCTTGTTGAGCGGCCCCATGATTAATGTCAGCGGCGAGCGGATGTCGTGGGTGGCATTGATGAGGAACTGCATCTTGGTCTCTTCCAGGTCTGCCTTGCGGCGGCGCTCGTATGTGTAGATGACATACAGGATGATGCTTGCTATGATCAGAAGATAGAGGAGATATGCCTCGGGTGATGCATACCAAGGGTCGCATACCTTGATGTTGATGATGGTAGAATTCTTGGAATATCTGCCATTGCTGGTTGCTCTTACTTCCAGCGTATAGTCGCCCGGTTTCAACTTGTTGAATGCTACGGCATTGGCTCCTTCATTGGTGCTGTTCCATTTGCCGTCGTTGATGCGATATTGGAAACTGATATTATCGGTGTTCCTGTAGTTGAGCAGCGAGAACTCCAGAGTGAATGAATTCTGGGAGTAAGGAATGCTGAAGTCTTTGCCCATGCAGTTGATTGGCTTTCCGTCGATGATGAAGTTGGTGAGATGTACATCTCCCAGTTCCATCTTCTTGGCCCTGACAACGTCAGGATAGAAGGTTGTGATACCATCACTGGTTCCGAAGGCGATAAGATCGCAGGCGGTATGCATGGAAGAGCCCAGCACGTACTCACGGGTAGTAAGTCCGTTGCCGTTGATATGCCCGATAAACTGTCTGTTCTTCTGTTCATACTGCCAGATGCCCATGGTTGTACTTATCCATAAGTCACCCTTCCTGTCTTTGATGATACTGCAGATCTGCTTGCCTTTCAACGCTTCGGCATGAGGGAAGTTCATCATCTTATTGCTCTTTCTGTCAAACAGATAGAGTCCTTCTTCGGTACCGATGATAATATCGCCGTTCTTTCCTTCGCAGATACCATTCGCCTGTCTGTCTTTCAGAATGTTGTGCCATCCGAAATCCTTGAAACTGAGTGTTTTGGTATTGAGGCAGGAAACTCCATTAGAGGTTCCTATCCATAAATGACCTGTATGGTCGAGCGCCATGCTTCGCACCCAGTCGTTGCAGAGGAATCCCTTGTTTCCTCTCTGTCGCATATTGAGTACGGTAACCTTGCCGCTTTCCACATTATATATATATAGGCCTTTGCTGTATACAGAAATGTAAAGGTTGCCCTGTGCATCGTCGGTCATACAGTAGATGCCGGCGCTGTTAAAGGTGAGTTTCTGCAGGTATGTACCTGTATGAGGGTTGTAGCTGTAGAGTGCGCTACCATTGCTGATCCAGTAATCGCCACGTCGGTCTTTATAGATGATGCAAGTACCGGCAGGCGACTGAGGGTGGGCGATAATCTTGCCTGAAGCATCAAAACAGAACACACCACTGTTCTGTACCGTACACCATGTTTCACCATTTTCGCCTTGTGCAATAGATGAAACGCTGCTGCCGATGATGTAGTTCTGTGCAGAGAAACTCCAGCTGTTGAAAGCCTGCTGGCGCTGGTTGATCAGGTACAGACCTTTCTTGTAACAGCCTATCCAGAGATTGTTGTCCTTATCTTCGATGATATCGTTGACGAAGGCGGTAGCCAGATTGAAACTGCTGTTGCTGTTCTCCAACTGTTCTACCCTGTTGCTTCCCTTTCTGATCATGAGAACACCATGTTCAGAGGTACTGATATAGAGGTTGCCTTCGTGGTCGAAGGTAGCATTGTTGATGGTTACATTATTCTGATAATCGCCAAAGTCGTAGCCGGCATCTGCGATGCGGCCTGTCCGGTAATCATAATAGACGATGCCATACATGCAGACGATGAGCATGGCCTGTGGACGATGCTGGATGAAAGCCACAGGTGCTCCGCATGGCGATTTGAAGTCTTTGCGCTGCACCTTGCCTTGTTTCTTGATGAAACGGGTGAAGATAGAAAGGTGGCTACTCTGCCAGAGATAATGATGCTTATCTTCGTAGATATGGGTAAAGAATACATCAGAATCGCGCTCAGCGTATTGCCTTTCCTGTCTGATAGTGAAAAGGTCGTCTGTTCCTTTCTGGGTATTTCTGTCTTTTACAGAATAGAGACCATATCCTGCTGTACCCAGCAGGATATCGCCATTGTGACTTTCTACCATAGAATAGATACGTGGCTTTCTGCCATCAGAAAACTGGAGACGGGCGAAATCGTTCGTCTCATAATTATAGCGCATCAGTCCCTTGGCACAACCTATCCACAGGTTACCTTTCTTATCTACCAGCAGGTCGGAGATAATGTTGTCGGTAATGGAGGTTGTGTCTTCTTCGTTGTGCAGATAGTTGGTAAAGCGGTAGCCGTCAAACTTGCTGAGTCCGTATTCGGTTCCTACCCAGATATATCCGTATTTATCCTGCACAATGCAGTTGATGAGCGAACTTGACAGTTTGCCCGATGTGAAAAGTTCACCACGGTCAGCCCATACCATGAGCGAGATGATGATAGCCATAAATGCCGTGAGGCAATGTTTCGTATATTTCATAAGTTTCAGTTTTTTGCTTGTTTTCTGGGTTGTTGACGTTGCAAAAGTAACAAAAAAGCATGAAAGCAACAAATAAAAACGAGATAAAATGTTTCGTTCACTTTTGTTTCTTTGTTTTTTTGTACCATGAAACAAATAGAAATGATTAGGTAACCATTAATTATATGTAGTTTCAATAGTTTTTGCTACATTTGCAGCGTCAACAGCAAAATAGAACTAAAACATAGTAACAATGATAAAGCAGACAATAAAGTGTTTTTCTTTGGCACTCTTGCTCGCAGCACAGAATCAGATGACATTTGCACAGAATGTATGGAAAGGTTCTTGGGCAACAGCAGTAGAGTGGACGGGAAAGGGTGACATGCCTAAGGAGAGTTTGAGTAACCGCTCTTGCCGACAAGTAGTTCATGTATCTTTTGGCGGAGAGGAACTCAGAGTGAAGCTCAGCAATGAGCAGAGTAAGGAGCCGGTAGAAATCAAATCGGTGTATATTGCAGATACCGATGTGCCTTCTAACTGGGGCATCCATGCCAAGACCGTGAAGAATCTCAAGTTTAATGGCAAGAAGAATGTAACCATTGCTCCAGGCAAGGCTATCTTCTCTGATGATTTGAAGTATGCCCTGAAGAGTGGACAGCGCCTTACGATTACCATCGATTATGGCACGCAGACTCCTGTGAATGCAACATCGCATCGTGGTTCACGTACCACATCTTATATTGTTAGTAATGTGAAGGGCAAGGCGGTGAAGCCAACGGATGCTGCTTTCGATAAGCAGGAGAAGGCTGACCACTGGTATAATCTTTCTGCCATCGACGTGAAGACCGATAAGGCTACCCCTGTGGTGGCTATCCTCGGAAACTCTATCACCGATGGCCGTGGAAGTACCACCAACCATCAGAACCGATGGACTGATTTTTTGTCGGATGCATTGAACAAAGAGAGACCATACGGAGTTTTGAATCTGGGAATCGGGGGCAACTGTGTGGTAGAAGGAGGACTGAGTGAGCCTGCAATGAAGCGCTTCGATCGTGATATATTAGGGCAAGCAGGTGTAGATAAACTCATTATTTTTGAGGGAACCAATGACATCGGTTGTAGCAGTAAAAATTATGAGCATGTGGCAGATACTTTGATTGCTTGTTATAAAGTGTTGATAAATAAAGCAAAGGCAAAAGGTATCAAAGTGTATGGTGCAACTATAACTCCTACAAAGGGGAATGGTTGGTATTCTTTTTGGCATGAGGCGATACGACAAACTGTTAATGAGTGGATAAGAAAGGGTGGCTTCTTCGATGAAATCATTGATTTTGATGAGTTGACACGTGATCCGCAAGACCCACAACGCCTAAGACCCGATTATTCGGATGATTGGTTGCATCTTAATCCAAAAGGATATGAAGCAATGGGTAAGTTTGCTGCAGATAAATTGAAATAAAAAGAATAAAGATATGGAAAAGACTTCACAGGAATCTCAGGGATTCTGCAAATTAAGTTGGCTGCAGCGCATCGGATTCGGTTCTGGTGACTTGGCACAAAACCTCATCTTCCAGACAACATGTATGTACCTGTTGTTCTTCTATACCGACATCTATGGACTCGATGCCGTCGATGTTTCCGTGATGTTCACGGTAGGAAATGTTGCAAATGTGATTTGGGACCCTATTGTAGGTGCCCTTATCGACAAGCACAACCCTAAGTTGGGTAAGTATCGCTCTTATCTGGTATTCGTAGGAATCCCACTTTCGGGCTTTGCCATCCTCTGCTTTTGGAATGGCTTTGCACCATCCCTGCTCTATGCCTATATCACATACATTGCCATGACATTGCTCTATACATTTATCAATGTACCTTATGGAGCCTTGAACTCATCGCTGACACGTGATACCGACGAAATCACGGTATTGACTTCTGTTCGTATGTTCATGGCAAACTGTGGCGGTTTGGCAGTAGGTTCAGGCCTTCCATTGCTCATTGCATACTTTACCGACCAGCAGTCGGATGGTTTGCCTAAGGATCCAGTGGCTTGGTTTACCACCATGACCATCTATGCCGTCATAGGTTTGGTATTGCTCCTCTTCTGTTTCTCGCAGTGTAAGGAGCGTGTGGTAATGAATGCCGAGGAGAGTGCCAATGTGAAGATTAGCGATCTTTGGATGGAGTTCTTCCACAACCGTCCTTTGCGTATCATCGCCTTCTTCTTCATCACCGCCTTCGCCATGATGTCTATCGGCAATGCGGCAGGCGCTTACTTCATGAACAGCAACCTGCACGGAACCTCCGAGCAGCTTTCCATCTTCATGGGCTTGGGTTCTGCACCTTCGTTCATCTTCATGCCACTGGTACCTATGATCAAGAAGGCAATCGGCAAGAAGAACATGTTCTATGTGTTCCTGGGCATCGCCATCCTGGGTATGGCATTCCTTTATCTGGTAGCAAAGATGGAGGAACCAAGCATGATGCTCGTCTATATCGCCCAGTTTGTTAAGTCAACGGGTGTTATCGTAGCTACGGGTTATATGTGGGCTCTTGTTCCTGAGGTTATCTCTTATGGAGAGTATAAGAGTGGCAAGCGTATCGCAGGTATCGTGAACGCCTTGACGGGCATCTTCTTCAAGGCGGGTATGACCTTGGGTAGTGTGGTGGCTCCAGCCATCCTTGCTTACGTGGCTTACAATCCGAAGACCGTGGAGCAGACTCCAGAGGCTCAGGAGGGTATTCTCTGGCTGGTATGTGTCATTCCTGCCGCCTTGTTGCTGCTCGCCATCTTCATCATCTCGAAGTATGAGTTGACAGATGCGGTTATCGATGATATCAACAAGAAGATTGAGGCTCGACACAAACAGGAAAAGTAACATTTAAATAAATGAGAAATATATAAAATAGACATGAAGAAAATATCGACTTTTGCATTGGGCTTGATGCTTGCTTCTGCAGCATTTGCCCAAAAGGCGAATAACGCAACCGAGATTCCTACATTCCAGGAAACCATGGGCAAGTACTTCCTGGTGGGAGCTGCCGTGAATACTTTCCTGCCAGATGGTCAGGATCCTGCTGCCGAAGAGGTGGTGAAGAAGCAGTTTAACCAGGTGGTTGCCGAAAACTGTATGAAGGGTGAGAAGAATCATCCGGAGGTGAATCGCTTTGATTTCACCGATGGCGATAAGCTTGCTGATTGGGCAGAGAAGAACAGCAAGACCTTGATAGGTCATTGCCTGGTATGGCATTCTCAGCCACCTAAGTGGATGTTTACCGATGATAAGGGTAATCTGGTAAGCCGTGAAGTGCTCATCGGCAGAATGTATAACCACATCATGACCGTGGTTACTCATTATAAAGGTAGAGTAAAGGGATGGGACGTTGTGAACGAGGCTTTCGAAGACGATGGTTCTTACCGCAAGTCTTTGTATTATAAGATTATCGGTCCGGAGTTCATCGAGTTGGCTTTCCGCTTTGCTCATGAGGCTGACCCTAACGTAGAACTTTACTACAATGATTACTCTACTTCGAAGCCTGCCAAGCGAGAGGCTATCTGCAAGCTGGTTCGTGATTTGAAGGCAAAGGGTCTCCGCATTGATGCAGTAGGTATGCAGAGCCACAATGGTTTTGATTATCCTGATTATGCTGAGTATGAGAAGAGCATCGAGGCTTTTGCAGGTGAAGGTGTCAAGGTGATGCTGACTGAGCTGGATATGAACATGCTTCCTAATCCGGAAGGATTCGGCGGAGCTGAAATCAGCCAGAAGTTTGAACTTCAGAAAAAGTTCAATCCATACGTGAAGGGACTTGACAAGAAGGCGCAGAAACTCTTCAACCAGCGTTATCTCGACCTCTTCAAGATTGTAGAGCGCCACAAGGATGTCATCAGTCGTGTTACCTTCTGGGGTGTCAACGATGGTCACTCTTGGTTGAATGGCTGGCCTATCCCAGGCAGAACCAACTATCCGCTGCTCATCGACCGCAACAACGAGGTGAAGCCAGTGGTGAAGGAAATCGTCAATCTCTTTAAATAAGATCTCTTTAAATAGAATCTCTTAAGATAATATCGTAAATCTCTTTAAATGTTAGATTATAATGAAAGCAAGATATTTGTTCCCAAAGGATTATATGGCAGATCCATCTGCCAATGTATTTAACGGTCGCCTCTATGTTTACCCATCCCATGACTGGGACAGTGGCGAATGCTTCGACGATGATGGCGGTCACTTCCAGATGAAAGACTATCACGTGCTCTCTATGGATGATGTGATGGAGGGTGAGGTAACCGATCATGGTGTAATTCTCGATGTGAAGGATGTGCCATGGGCAGAGAAGCAGATGTGGGACAACGATGTAGTGGAGAAGGATGGCAAGTACTATCTCATCTTCTCTGCCAAGGATTATAATGGTGTGTTCCATCTCGGTGTGGCTGTAGCTGACAAGCCAGAAGGCCCTTTTATTCCGAATGCCGACCCTATTCGCAAGTCATACAGCATCGACCCTTGTGTGTTCAAGGATGATGACGGCAAGATTTACTGCTACTTCGGTGGTATCTGGGGCGGTCAGCTTCAGTGGTACAAGGACAACAAGGCGCTGAAGAATGAGCATCTCCCAGAGGGCAAGGAGAATCCGTTGCCATCTCGTGTAGCCATGATGACAGATGATGTTCAGCAGTTTGCAGAAATGCCAAAGCCTGTTGTCATCGTTGACGAGGAGGGTAAGGTATTGCCTGCTGATGATCCACATCGCTTCTTCGAGGCAAGCTGGATGCATAAGTATAAGGGCAAGTATTACTTCAGCTACTCTACCGGTGATACTCATTATCTCTGCTATGCAGTAGGTGATAATCCTTATGGTCCGTTCACTTACAAGGGTGTCATCCTGGAGCCGGTTGTAGGTTGGACAACCCATCACAGCATCTGTGAGTACAAGGGACAGTGGTATCTGTTCCATCACGACTGCGTGCCATCAAATGATACAACCTGGCTTCGCAGCGTAAAGGTGGCTCCTCTCTTCTATGATGAGGATGGTAACATCTTGCCAGTAAAATAGAATATGATGATTTTTAGGTTTTAATAGTTTTGATGAATAGTTGATACATGAGTTAGTGTTAGTTAGAAACGAGCAGCATCTTCGGGACGAAGGTGCTGCTTTTTTTTCTTCTTATAACTTTTTCTTTCTTCTTGTGACTTCTTTCTTATCTAATGTTATTTTTAAGTTATTTCTTCCAATTTGTTAGGGAATTCTGAGTTTTTTGTTTACCTTTGTGCCCGTAAAACAATGAAACGAAAGAACTATGTTGAAATTACTGTTAAGGTTATGGTGGCTGCAACAGCGCCGTAACTTCCGCAAGAGAGACGCCTTCGTGGCTTGCTACATCATCTTCGCGTATGTGGTGGTGGGATTCAGCTTCTTCCAGGGCTTCACCGAGAGTGGAGGAGAACTGAAGGGAGAGGACATGCCGGCATTGTTGGGTGCGGGCATCGTAATCGGTATGCTGATTCCTGACATCATTATGAAGATGGTGATGAAGAGAGACATCACGGCGATGGATGATTATGTGAAGTCGCGCCCTGTGCCAGAGAAAATCTGGAACAAGTTCCTGCTTACCACCAATCTCGTGAGCTTCTGGAACTATGTGCTTCCGGTGCTTACGCTTCCGGTGTTCATCTATCTCCTGCCGGCAAGTGAGGTTGTTGCCAGCTTCTTCCTGTTCCTGGAGTTCTCTTTCATCAACGGCATCTACATCACCTGTTACCGCAAGGCTACGGAGTGGATTCTGAAATGGCCTTTGATATTGGGATGGATAGGCATGTTTGTGGTGCTGATAGGATATATGTTTGTGGCTTCCTTCTTCCCGGTATATATGGGATGGATAGGTCTCTTCTTCCTTGCTGGAGCGGTATTCACCGGACTTACCGCCTATCTCTATCACGAAAAGATTTATAACGAGCAGAAGCAGAAGGTTTCCAAGTTCCGTGGATTCAGCCATATCAACCTCTTCAGTCTGCAATATATCGGTACATTGAGAGCGAAGCGCATCCGTACGATGGTGATTATGATTACTGCCATCTTCCTCTTCGACTCCTATCTCTTCGCTCTGCTTCCTGCAGAACCGGGACAGGAAATAGGGGATAAGGTGGCTATGACTACCCTCTATGTGGCAGGTGCCATCCTGCTGCCATCGGTGGTATTGTCGCAATGGACCTTTGGCATTGAGGCGAACTTCTTTCATGGTTTGATGACCAAGCCGGTAAAGGTGAAGCAGATGCTGCAGAATTGCTTCTATTATTATATGGTAGTGAGTGCGATTGCCTTGCTGCTCACCCTTCCGTTCCTTTTCCTGAAGGCTGGAATCGGAATTCAGGTGCTTATCAGTGGTTTCTGTCTGGCAGTATTCATCAATCTCTTCAATCTGCCTACGGCACTCTTCTCTTCCCGTCTGGAGATATTCCAGACTTCCATGTTCAGCATGCAGGGAGCGAATCTGAAGATCAATCTTTATGCCATCGCCTTCCTCTTCCCGCTGGCTGGCGTCTGTGCAGTCTATCATTTCTTCGGCGAGACGGCATGGTGCATCACCTGTGTGGCAATGGCAGTCTTCAGCATCGCTATCCACAAATGGTTTATCGCCAAGATTGCTGCCATCTTCGAGAAGAACAAGTACAAGCGCATGGAGAAGTTCATGAGTTAAGTGAAGAGTGAAGAACGAAGAGTGAAGAATTCAATAGCTTTACGAATCATAAAGTTCAATGTTCAAAGCTCAAAGTTCAAAGTAATCATAAAGTTCAAAGTTCAAAATTCAAAGTTCAAAGTAAAATGATTAAGATTCAGAATCTCAAAAAGATATATAATGGCAATACCGTACTCGATATTGATAATCTGGGTGTTGCAAAGGGCGAGCTGATAGGACTCGTAGGTAATAATGGTGCGGGTAAGACCACCTTGCTCCGCCTGATACTCGACCTGATTCAGGCAGATGATGGTTTCGTGGAAAGCAATGGACAGAAGGTGAACGAGAGTGAGGCGTGGAAGGAATATACCGGCAGTTACATCGACGGCAGATTCCTCATCGACTTCCTCACCCCTGAGGAATACTTCGATTTCATCGCTGATGTCTATAACATCGACGATAAAACCTTGCAGGAGCGACTGGCGCAGTTTGAGGGCTTTATGCACGATGAAATCATGGGAACCAAGAAGTATCTCCGCGATTTTTCT
>USJD01000031.1 GCA_900554835.1 uncultured Prevotella sp.
AAGATCATCACCAAGGAGATGAACCTCAAGGAGTTCACTATCCAGGCAATCGACAAGGGTTCAGACGATGTGGGTAAGGTTCACATGCAGGTAGAATACGATGGTCATGTATATTATGGCTTCGGTGCAGATACCGATATCGTGACAGCTTCTGTTGAGGCTTACATCGACTGTATCAACAAGTTCAAGGTAAGATAAAGTATAATTCAGATAAATATATAACAAACAGGATATTATGAATACATTATTCGACAAGATTTGGGACAAGCACGTTGTCCAGATTGTAGAAGATGGTCCTACACAGCTTTACATCGACCGTCTCTACTGTCACGAAGTAACATCACCTCAGGCATTCGCTGGTATGCGAGCACGCGGACTCAAGATGTTCCGTCCAGACCAGATTTTCTGTATGCCTGACCACAATACTCCAACACACGATCAGGATAAGCCAATCGAGGATCCTATCTCTAAGAAGCAGGTAGATACTTTGGCAAAGAACACTGCTGATTTCGGCGTAACTCACTTTGCCATGAACACAAAGGATAATGGTATCATCCACGTAGTAGGTCCTGAGAAGGGTCTTTCTCTTCCTGGTATGACCATCGTCTGCGGTGACTCTCACACTTCTACCCATGGTGCCATGGGTGCCGTAGCTTTCGGTATCGGTACTTCTGAGGTCGAGATGGTGATGGCTTCACAATGTATTCTCCAGAGCAAGCCAAAGTCTATGCGCATCAGCATCAACGGTAAGCTCAGCAAGGGTGTTACTGCCAAGGATGTAGCGCTCTATCTGATGAGTCAGCTCACTACTTCTGGTGCTACCGGTTACTTCGTCGAGTATAGTGGCGATGTTGTGAAGGATATGTCTATGGAAGGTCGTTTGACTCTCTGTAACCTCTCAATCGAGATGGGTGCCCGTGGTGGTTTTGTAGCTCCTGATGAGACAACTTTCGAGTACATCAAGGGTCGCGAATATGCTCCTAAGGGTGAAGATTGGGATAAGGCTGTGGCTTATTGGAAAACTTTGAAGAGTGGCGATGACGCTGTATTCGATAAGGAGTTGACATTTGAAGCTAAGGATATCGAACCACGTATCACCTATGGTACCAACCCTGGTATGGGTATCGGTATCACCGAGAATATCCCAACTCTTGATCAGATTCCTGAGGAAGAGCAGGCTGGTTTCAAGAAGAGCCTCAACTACATGGGCTTCCAGCCAGGCGAGAAACTCGAAGGCCATCCTATTGATTATGTATTCTTGGGCGCTTGTACCAACGGTCGTATTGAGGATTTCCGTGCCTTCGCTTCTTTGGTTAAAGGTAAGAAGAAGGCTGAGGGCGTAACAGCTTGGCTTGTACCTGGTTCATGGTTGGTTGATAAACAAATTCGTGAAGAAGGAATTGATAAGATTGTAGAGGCTGCTGGTTTCGAAATCCGTCAGCCAGGATGCTCTGCTTGTCTTGCTATGAACGATGATAAGATTCCTGCAGGCAAGTATTCTGTAAGTACATCAAACCGTAATTTTGAGGGTCGTCAGGGACCAGGTTCCCGTACCATCCTTGCCAGTCCTTATGTGGCAGCAGCTGCTGCTATCACTGGTAAGATTACCGATCCAAGAGAGTTCATGAAATAGTGTTTGATTATCAAGCAAACACTTAGCTTTAAAAATTAAACTTTTAAATAACGATGAAACAGAAATTCAATGTAATTACATCAAGTTGCATTCCTCTTCCTTTAGAGAATGTTGATACAGACCAGATAATTCCTGCCCGTTTCCTCAAAGCTATTGACAAGGAAGGTATGGGCGACAACCTTTTCCGTGACTGGCGTTATAATGCTGACGGTACTCCTAAGCCTGATTTCGTGATGAACGATCCTTCTTACAGTGGTGTCATCCTCGTAGCCGGTAAAAATTTCGGCTCTGGTTCTTCTCGTGAGCATGCTGCCTGGGCCATTGCTGGCGCCGGCTTCCGTGTTGTCATCAGCTCTTTCTTCGCTGATATTCACAAGAACAACGAGTTGAACAACCTTGTTTTGCCTGTTGTCGTAAGTGAGAAATTCCTGAAGGAACTTTTCGAGAGCATCGACAAGGATCATAAGACAGAGGTAAAGGTGGATCTTCCTAACCAGACCGTTACCAATCTTGCTACTGGCAAGAGCGAGCATTTCGAAATCAATGGCTACAAGAAGCACTGCCTCGAGAATGGTTTGGATGATGTGGATTTCCTTGTGCAGAACCGTGACAAGGTAGAAGCTTGGGAAGCTAAAAACAAGTAATTATGGATGTTAACGCAAAGAGAGATAATTCTCGTATCAAGGAGATTGAAATCATGGACTGTACGCTGCGTGATGGCGAACAGACCAATGGTGTCAGTTTCCTTCCTCACGAGAAGTTGATGATAGCAAGAATGCTGTTGCACGATATCAATGTGGATCGCATTGAGGTGGCTTCAGCTCGTGTTTCGGAAGGCGAAAAGGATGCTGTCGCTCGTATTTGCCGTTATGCTAAGACCATAGGTAAACTGGATTCCGTTGAGGTACTTGGATTCGTGGATAACAATAAGAGTGTAGATTGGATTGCTGAATGTGGCGGTCATGTTATCAACCTCTTGGCAAAGGGCAGTTACAAGCACTGCACCCAGCAGCTCAAAATGTCTCCTGAGGAGCATCTTGAGCATATCAAGCAGACCATTGATTATGCCTTGGGCAAGAATTTCACTGTAAATCTCTACTTGGAGGACTGGTCGAGCGGAATGCGCGATAGTCGTGACTATCTCTTCATGATGATGGACGAACTGGTCAAGCTGCCTATCAAGCGTTTCCTTCTTCCTGATACTTTAGGAATTCTGAACCCATTGCAGTGTGTGGAGTATATGCGCCTGATGGTGCGCCGCTATCCGAATACTCACTTCGATTTCCATGCTCATAATGATTATGACTTGGCGGTGAGCAATTCTTTGGCTGCAGTACTGAGTGGGGCTAAGGGACTTCACGTTACCGTAAATGGTCTGGGTGAGCGTTGTGGCAATGCGCCTTTAGCGAGCGTGCAGGTGATTCTGAAGGATATGTTTGAGGCTAAAACCAATATCAAGGAAGATCGTCTGAATGATATCTCCCGTCTGGTAGAGGGGTATAGTGGTATTGCTGTGGCTCCGAATACTCCAGTCGTGGGTGATAATGTCTTCACACAGGTGGCTGGTGTTCATGCTGATGGCGATAACAAGGACAAACTTTATTGCAATGATCTGGTGCCGGAACGATTCGGCAGACATCGTGAATATGCACTTGGCAAGAACTCCGGTAAGGCTAATATTGTTCAGAATCTTAATGAACTGGGTTTGGAGTTGACGCCGGAGCAGACCAAGGCGGTGACGAAACGTATTACCGAACTGGGTGATCGCAAACAGTTGGTAACTCAGGATGATCTTCCTTATATCGTGAGCGATGTGCTGAAACATTCCGCTCCTGAAGATAAGGTAAAGCTGGTAAGCTACATGGTGTCAACTTCTTATGGTTTGAAGCCTATTGCAAGTGTAAAAGTTGAAATCGATGGCAAGGAATATGAAGATCAGAGTACTGGTGATGGTCAGTATGATGCTTTCGTGAAAGCTTTACGTAATATATATAAGGTAAAGCTTGGCAAAACCTTCCCATTACTTGACAACTATCAGGTAAGTATTCCTCCTGGCGGTCGTACAGATGCACTTGTTCAGACTGTCATCACTTGGCGTGAAGGTAATCGTATCTGGAGAACCCGAGGCTTGGATGCCGACCAGACTGAGGCTGCTATCAAGGCAACGCTGAAGATGATCAATATGTATGAGGCAGATAAGAGTGACGAACAGCCAGTATCGCCTCGAAATTTAGACATGGAATAAAAACGATTAAAAAATAAATAAGATGAAATTAAACATTGCAGTTCTCGCCGGTGATGGTATCGGACCAGAGATTATGAAGCAGGGTGTTGCTGTTATGCAGGCCATTGCAGAGAAATTCAATCACGAGTTTACTTACAACGAGGCTATCTGCGGCGCTCATGCTATCGATGAGGTAGGTGATCCATTCCCAGAGGAAACCTTCAAGACTTGTATGGATGCTGATGCTGTGCTTTTCGCAGCTGTTGGTGACCCGCGTTTCGACAACAATCCTACTGCCAAGGTTCGTCCTGAGCAGGGTTTGCTCGCTATGCGTAAGAAGTTGGGCCTTTTTGCTAATGTACGTCCTGTTGCAACATTCGATTGCTTGCTCCACAAGTCTCCTTTGAAAGATGAACTCTTGAAGGGTGCAGACTTTGTTGTCATTCGTGAGTTGACCGGTGGTATGTACTTCGGTGAGAAGTATCAGGACAACGATAAGGCTTACGATACAGATATCTATACACGTCCTGAGATTGAGCGCATCTTGAAGGTAGCTTTCGAGTTTGCCATGAAGCGCAATAAGCACTTGACTGTTGTTGATAAGGCAAACGTTTTGGCTTCTTCTCGTCTCTGGCGTCAGATTGCTAAGGAAATGGAGCCTCAGTATCCTGAGGTTAATACCGACTATATGTTTATCGACAACGCTTCTATGCGTGTGTTAACAGAACCTACTTTCTTCGATGTCATCGTAACAGAGAATACCTTCGGTGACATCCTGACTGATGAGACCTCATGCATTACAGGTTCTATGGGCTTGCAGCCATCCAGCTCTTTGGGTGAGCATACTCCATTGTTTGAGCCTGTTCATGGTTCATGGCCACAGGCAGCTGGCAAGAATCTTGCCAACCCTGTTGCTCAGATTCTTTCTGCAGCCATGTTGCTTGAGTACTTTGGTCTGAATGAGGAAGGTGCTTTGATTCGCAAGGCTGTTGATGCCTCTCTTGATGCCAATGTCCGTACACCTGAAATTCAGGTTGAGGGCGGTGCACAGTACGGTACCACTCAGGTTGGTGAGTGGATCGTAAACTGGATCAAGAATGCGTAATCTACAGATGCTATATTTAAATATGATTATAGTATTCTCATGGGGAATGTTTCTTACATTCCCCTTTTTTATTGCTTTTTCATTGGCTCAAAATATCAAAAGTTTCTTAAATAAAGAAAATATCTCTCATTTTTAATATTATTTAGATTGCTATATTCGTCTATCTGAGGCTAAATGATTACTTTTGCGATTGTTTTAATAAATGCTCCTTATCTTGGAGTGATTAAATACAATTTTAATTTAGAGTTTAAACGTAAAAGTATATAGATTATGGCAGAAGCTATAGATATCCGCGAATTGAATATCCGGATTGAACAACAAAGTCATTTCGTTACCAATCTGGTAACTGGCATGAATAAGGTCATTGTAGGACAGAAGCACCTTGTTGACTGTCTTTTGATAGGCTTGCTTTCCGATGGTCACATTCTCTTGGAAGGTGTGCCGGGATTGGCTAAGACTCTTGCTATTAAAACACTGTCTCAGTTGATTAGTGCCGATTATAGTCGCATTCAGTTTACTCCAGATTTGTTGCCAGCCGATGTGATCGGTACACAGATCTATTCCCAGAAGGATGAGTCTTTCCATGTAAAGAAAGGCCCAGTCTTTGCAAACTTTGTGTTGGCTGATGAAATCAACCGTGCACCTGCTAAAGTACAGAGTGCTTTGCTGGAAGCCATGCAGGAACATCAGGTTACGATTGGCGAACAGACGTTTAAGTTGCCTAATCCTTTCCTTGTTATGGCTACTCAGAACCCTATAGAACAGGAAGGTACTTATCAGTTGCCAGAAGCGCAGGTTGACCGTTTCCTCCTTAAGGTTGTCATTGATTATCCATCTTTGGAAGAGGAAAAACTTATCATCCGTGAAAATATTCAGGGCAGCATGCCTACTGTGACAGCTGTTACTTCTGCTGATGAAATCCTCAAGGCTCGTAGCATTGTCAATGAGGTGTATATTGATGAAAAGATTGAGCAGTATATTGCTGACATCGTTTTTGCTACCCGTTATCCAGACCGTTATGGACTGGCTGATTTGAAGGATATGATTACCTTCGGTGGTAGTCCTCGTGCAAGTATCTCTTTGGCTAAGGCAGCACGAGCATACGCTTTCATCAAGCACCGCGGTTATGTGGTTCCTGAGGACGTGAGAGCTGTTGCTCATGATGTTTTGAGACATCGTATCGGTCTTTCTTATGAGGCTGAGGCAAGTGATGTAACCAGTGAAGAAATTGTAAGCAGAATTATCAACAAGGTGGAGGTTCCTTGATGGATACACAAGATCTTTTAAAGAAAGTTCGTAAGATAGAAATCAAAACCCGCGGATTGAGCCAGAATGTTTTCGCAGGTCAATATCACTCTGCCTTCAAGGGTAGGGGTATGGCTTTTGCGGAAGTAAGGGAGTATCAGTTCGGCGATGATGTGCGTGACATCGATTGGAATGTTACTGCCCGTTTTCATCGCCCGTTCGTCAAGGTTTTTGAAGAGGAACGCGAACTTACGGTCATGCTGTTGGTCGATGTGAGTGGTTCGCTGGATTTTGGTACAACCTGCCAGATGAAACGTGACTTGGCTACAGAGATAGCTGCCACATTAGCTTTCAGTGCTATTCAGAATAATGATAAGATAGGTGTTATTTTTTTCTCGGACAGAATTGAAAAGTATATTCCTCCGAAGAAGGGAAGAAAACATATTCTTTATATCATTAGAGAAATGTTGGATTTCCATCCCGACAGCCAGCGTACTGATATCGGTGTTGCCTTGGAATATTTCACTCGTGTCATGAAGAGACATTGCACTGCGTTCCTGATTTCGGATTTCTATGATGAAAAAGATTATCAGCACAAACTGCAGATTGCCAATCAGAAACATGATGTAGTGGCCATCCAGGTTTATGATTTGAGGGCAAAGACTTTGCCGGATATCGGCTTGTTGAAGGTAAGGGATGCTGAGACTGGACATGAAATGTATATTGATACCAGTAGCAAGAAAATGAGGTTGGCTCATACTCGCAATTGGATGTATCGGGAAGAAAAACTTCGTGATACATTTGCCAAGAGTAAAGTAGATTGGACTTCTATTGCTACGAATGAAGATTTCTCTAAAGCGCTTCTCATGCTTTTCAAGCAGAGAGGATGAAGTGATTACGATGACTGAAGTATATAAATACTTAGCGAATCATATAATATTGGATTAATGATTAAAGTTAAAAGTTTTATATTGGCAATCGCCTTGATTTGCAGTGCCTTTTCTGCTTCTGCACAAAGTGTTGAACAGAAGTTGGATTCTCTGCAACTTCTCATTGGTGAGCAGACTACTTTACATCTTACAGTGACTGCCAACCGTGGTCAGAAGATTGTAATGCCTTCTTTCAAACCTTCCCAACAGTTGATACCTGGCGTAGAGGTTGTTGGGCAGAGTGAAGAAAATACTTCTGAGATTGATGGTAACCGCATTCAGGTGAGCCGCAACTATACGCTTACTTCTTTTGATGAGAATGTGTATGCGATTCCTGCACTCAATGTAAAGGTAAACGACAAGGACTTTCATGGTAATCCCTTAGCATTGAAGGTTCTTACGGTTCCTGTAGATACAGTTCATCCTAATCAGTTCTATCCTCCTAAGGACGTTCAGGACAATCCTTTCCTCTGGAGTGAATGGAGCGGAATCTTTTGGTTGAGCGTATTGATGTTATTGCTCTGTGGGGCAATGTATTATCTCTTACAGAGATTGAAGCAGAATAAACCAATTCTCAAAAGTTTCCGTATTGTAAAACGAGTTCCTGCTCATGAAAAGGCTCTTAACGAAATCAACGCTATCAAGCATCAGCGCTCTGAGAATCAAGAGAATCTGAAAGAGTATTATACCCGTCTTACCAATACTTTGCGTGAATATATCAATGGTCGCTTCGGATTTAACGCTATGGAGATGACCAGTAGTGAAATCATCGAATGTCTCCAGTCTGCTGGCGATCAGAAGATGATAGATGAATTGAGACAACTCTTCAGAACTGCCGATCTGGTAAAGTTTGCCAAGTATGAGACGCTCATCAATGAAAATGATTCTAATCTTGTCAATGCAATCAACTTTATCGACCAGACGAAGACTGATGAAAAGCCTGTTGAGGAGAAAATTGTTCCAACATTGAGTGAGAATGATAAGAAGTCTCAGAGTCAGCGCAAGGTCATCAAGTTGCTCTTATGGGCAGGTTCATTGGCGATTGTTGCTATTTTGGTTTATATCGTCTATACAGTGGTTTCACTTGTTTAACAGTGATTGTTGGACGATAGTTATTAATAAAACGAAAAAATGGAATTTGCAAGTAAAGGATACTTTCTGTTACTCCTGTTATTGATACCTTATATATTATGGTATTTCTTATACAGGAGAAAGAACGAGCCAACTATGCGTATGAGCGATACCAAGCAGTATCTTTATGCGCCTAAGAGCCTGCGTGTTCGTCTGATTCATCTTCCGATGTTTCTGCGCTGCGTCTCTTTTGTACTGATTGTTTGTGCAATGGCTCGTCCTCAAACCCGTAATTCCTGGGACAACAAGACAGTGGAAGGTATTAATATCATGTTGGCGATGGATGTATCTACATCCATGCTTGCTGAAGACTTGAAACCTAACCGTATGGAAGCTGCCAAGGATGTTGCTCATGAATTTATCTCTGGCCGTCCTAACGACAATATCGGTTTGACGATTTTTGCCGGTGAGGCTTTTACTCAGTGTCCGATGACCACAGACCATGCGAGCCTCTTACGCCTGTTGCAAGATACTCGTACGGATATAGCTGCACGAGGTCTTATCCAGGATGGAACCGCTGTGGGAATGGGCTTGGCTAATGCAGTGAGTCGTCTGAAAGATTCGAAATCAAAGAGTAAGGTTGTCATTCTTCTGACTGATGGTAGTAATAATATGGGTGATATTTCTCCTATGACAGCTGCTGAAATTGCCAGAAGTTTGGGTATCAGAGTTTATACCATTGGTGTCGGTACTAATAAGGTTGCTCCATATCCAGTACCAGTAGCAGGTGGAGTTCAATATGTGAACATTCCTGTAGAAATAGACACGAAGACTTTGAAGGATATTGCCCAGACTACCGATGGTAATTTCTATCGAGCTACCAATAACAAAGAGTTGAAGCAAATCTATCAGGATATTGATAAACTGGAGAAAACGAAGATGAACGTCAAGCATTTCGCCAAGCAATATGAGGCTTATCAGCCTTTCATTATTGCAGCGTTCTTGATCTTGCTCATGGAAATTCTTCTTAGAATCACTTGGTTGAGAAAAATTCCTTAAAAAAGAGGTCGGACTTTCATTTTTTATAAATGAAGTCTGTTCTTGTAGATTTAAAAAGATTAGAAAATGTTACGTTTTGAAGATCCTATATTCCTCTGGTTGCTATGCATCCTTCCTGTTTTGATTTTAATCAGACTGATAGGATGGAAGAGGAGACATGCAAAGTTGAAGAAGCTGGGTGATCCTGAGCTTCTCAAACAACTGATGCCCGGTATTTCAAAATACCGTCCTACCGTGAAATTCTGTCTGATGTTGTCAGCATTGGCGCTTCTGATTGTCATGTTGGCTCGTCCGCAGATGGGTAGCAAGATTTCGCATGATAAGCGCCAGGGTATTGAAACTATCATTTGTTTGGATATCTCCAACTCTATGTTGGCAGAGGATGTTGTTCCTTCCCGTCTTGACAAGAGTAAGATGCTGGTAGAAAATCTGGTTGATAATTTTACCAATGACAAGATTGGACTGATTGTTTTTGCTGGCGATGCGTTTGTACAGTTGCCTATTACCAGCGATTACGTTTCTGCCAAGATGTTCTTGCAGAATATTACCCCTGGTCTGATTCAGACACAAGGCACCAATATAGCTGATGCCATTGATTTGGCTTCTAAAAGTTTTACCCAACAGAACAATGTTGGACGTGCTATCGTTGTGATTACTGATGGTGAAAATCATGAATCAGGTGCAACGGAGGCTGCTGCCGCTGCCAAGAAAAAAGGTATTAATGTATTTATCCTTGGTATTGGTAATACGAAAGGTGCTCCTATTCCTATGGGTGATGGCGGTTATCTGAAAGATCATTCCGGTAATACGGTTATGACTGCCCTGAATGAAAACATGTGCAAGGAATTGGCTCAGGCTGGTAGCGGACAGTATATTCATGTTGATAATACCAGCGATGCTGAGAAAACACTGAATGATGATTTGGCAAAATTGCAAAAGGGAGATACTTCTTCTGTGATATACAGTGAGTATGATGAACAGTTTCAGGCTGTCGGTATTTTAGTGATTTTGCTCTTAATCTTAGAAATCTGTATTTTGGAAGTGAAAAATCCTCTGTTGAGAAATATTAAGTTCTTTGAAAAGGCCTTTTCTATGGGAAAGGCTGCCAAATCATCGCAATTGGGTAAAACCAGCATCCTGCTTCTTCTCCTGGTTGTAAATAGCGCTCTTGCATTTGCACAAAATGACAGAACCTTCATACGACAGGGTAATAAGTTATACCGTACTCAGAAATGGGCTCAGGCAGAAACCCAATATCGAAAAGCGATATCTAAAAATGCGAAGAATACCCAGGCATTGTATAATTTAGGTTGTGCTTTGATGATGCAGCAGAAGGATTCTATGGCAATGGTACAGTACCAGCACGCAGCACAGGAAGAAACCAATGTGCTGAGACGCTCCAAGAGTTATCACAATATGGGTGTTATCATGCAGAATCATCGCGAATATGCCAAGGCTATTGAATGCTATAAGATGGCCTTGAGATGTAATCCTCAGGATAATGAAACAAGATACAATCTGGCTTTGTGTAAGAAACTTTTAAAGAATCAACCTCAAAAGAATAATAAAGATAATAAAAATAATAAGAACAAGAACGATAAAAATAAGAACAAAGACCAGAATAATAAAGATAAAGACAAGAATAACGAACAAGATAAAAACAATAAGAAAAATAACGACAAGGATAAGAATAAACAGAACCAGAACGATGAGCGTAATCAGGACAAAATGAGTAAAGACAATGCTGAGCAACTTCTGAATGCTGCTATTCAACAAGAGAAGGCTACAAAACAGAAAATGCAGAAAGCAATGTCGCAGCCTAAGAGCCGCTCTTATGAGAAAAACTGGTAATAGGAATCTTATCACAGACTCTTTTTCAAAAAGTAAAATTATGATGTGTATGATGAAACATATTGGACGTTATGCGATATTGATGGTGATTGCTATTTGCTGTGCTCTGAGTTCCAGAGCTCAGCAAATCGTTGTATCTGCTCCATCTCATGTGTCGGCGGGTGAGAACTTCCGTCTGGCTTACACTATTAATACTCGTGACGTGGAGGAATTCCGCATGGGTGGAGTACCAGAAGGACTGGAAGTGATTGCTGGTCCATATACTTCCCAGCAGTCCAGCTATCAGATGATTAACGGACATACCAGTTCTTCTTCCTCTGTTACTATCACTTATACTTTATATGCTGCCAAAAATGGTTCTTATACGATAGGAGCTTCTCATGCTATTGTGAATGGTAAGAGAATTACTTCTCGTGCTGTTAAGGTGAGTGTTTCCGGGCATGCCAGAAATTCCAATGGTGCTCCGAATATGCACGGAAGTTCTAATATGGATGATGAACCTCGTATGCGACAGGCTGGATCCGCGATTTCTGGTAGTGATCTCTTTATCAAGGTTTCTGCCAATAAGAAAACGGTTCATGAACAGGAGCCTGTTTTGTTGACCTATAAGGTATATACACAGGTTGATTTGTCTCAGTTGGAAGGTAAAATGCCAGATCTGAAGGGTTTCCATACTCAGGAGGTTGCTTTGCCTCAGCAGAAGGCTTTTCATAGTGAAATGGTCAATGGTCGTCAATATAAGTGTGTGACCTGGAGCCAGTATGTCATGTATCCGCAGATGACTGGTAAACTTGAAATTCCGTCTATTACTTTCAAGGGTCTTGTCGTTCAGCAGAATCGTAATGTGGATCCGATGGAAGCCTTTTTTAATGGTGGATCCGGTTACGTTGAGGTAAACAAGGATATCAAGGCGCCAGGCATAACTATCAATGTTTTGCCTTTGCCATCACGTCCTGCTAATTTCTCAGGAGGTGTAGGTAAGTTTAATATTTCTGCAAGTATTGACAAGAAAGAAGTAAAGGCTGGTGATCCTGTTACGATCCGTGTGGTTGTGGGTGGAGTAGGAAACCTCAAACTTCTCAAACAGCCTATCGTTACTTTGCCGAAAGATTTTGATAAATATGATGCTAAGATAACTGACAAGACACGCCTGACCTCCAATGGTGTTGAGGGTAATATGGTATATGATTTTTTGGCAGTACCTCGTAATCAAGGTTCTTACAAGATTCCGCCTGTAGAATTTACCTATTACGATACATCTTCTAATTCATATAAAACCATCAAGACTCAGGCCTTTGATTTGACTGTGTCTAAAGGTGATGGTTCTACAGATAGTTCACAGGATTTCTCTGATCAGGCAAAGGATATTCGTGCTTTGAAATTAGGAAAGAGTAAGTTGCATGATTTGGATGATATGTTCTATGGCAGTTTTGGATATTGGACCAGTCTGCTTGTTCCGCTTATCACCTTTATCGTTTTGCTTGTTGTCTTCCGCAAACGAGCTTTGGAAAATGCAGATATCGTGAAGGTTCGTTCCAATAAGGCTAATAAGATTGCAACGAAGCGTCTGAAAAAGGCTCAGCAGTTGATGTCTCACGGTAAACAGAATGAATTCTATGATGAAGTTTTGCGAGCTTTGTGGGGTTATGTAAGCTATAAGCTGAATATTCCTGTAGAGAAACTCTCTCGTGAGAATATCACAGAAAATTTAGAGATGCATTCTGTCAACATCTCAACGATTGATAAATTTACCCAGGCATTGGATGAGTGCGAATTCGAGCGATATGCACCAGGTGATGCTGCTGGTAATATGAACAAGACTTTCAATTCTGCTATGACAGGAATTATGGAAATAGAAAACGCAATCAATGCTATGCGCAAGGAGCACAAGAACCGTGCAAAAGAGGACAGACAGTCCTATTCTTTCATATGGATTCTTGCATTCTTTCTCCTTACATCTGTGTCTGCTTCTGCTATAACCAAGCAGAATGCAGATGCTGAGTATCAGAAGGGGAATTACCAGCAAGCTATCAAGGATTATGAGGAACTCCTGAAAAATGGTGTTTCTTCTGATATCTATTATAATTTGGGTAATGCCTACTATCGTACGGATAATATCACAAAGTCGGTATTGGCTTTCGAGCGTGCTCATCTCCTGTCTCCTGGAGATGAAGATATCAATTTCAATCTTCAGTTTGTTCGTGGCAAGACGATTGATAAGATTACACCCGTGAGCGAGATGTTTTTCGTGACATGGTATAAGGCTTTAGTAAATTATACCAGTGTCGATTGCTGGGCAAAGACCGGTATCATAGCGATTATCATAGCTTTGGTTTTGGCATTGGTCTATCTGTTTGCTCCGCAAATCTATTTGCGCAAGATGGGCTTTTTCGGTGGTATATTCTTCTTGGTTATCTTTCTGTTCTGTAATGTCTTTGCATATCAGCAGAAGGAAGTTCTCTTAAACCGCACCGGTGCCATTGTGTTGGCGCCAACTGTGAATGTGAAGAATACGCCTGCTAAATCCAGTACAGACCAATTTGTGATTCATGAGGGTACCAGAGTTGATATTACAGACGAGTCTATGGATGGCTGGCGAGGTATTCGTCTGGCTGATGGACGTACTGGTTGGGTAGAGACCAAACAAATAGAGGAAATATAATATGGGAGCATCTCTTTTATTAAATGCGGATTTGAATTTGCTTCACTTCTTTAATGGAAGTGGTAATATGCTGTTGGATCAGATTGTCTGGCTACTTTCTTCCGGATTGACTTGGGTGCCTCTTTATCTGGCTTTGTTTTATATTGTTATGAGAAACAATGAAACAATGCCTCAGATAGGATTGGTAGTTCTGATGGCTATTCTATGTATCTTCTTTTCCGACGGATTGGTAGATGGTATTATCAAACCATTGGTTGCCCGTTGGAGACCAAGTAATGATCCTGTTATCAAATATACCATTGAGGTGGTCAACAATATGCGCCTGAAAGATTACAGCTTCTGTTCTGCTCATGCAGCGAACACCATGTCATTAGCTGTATTTTTCTCTCTCTTGATACGTAGTCGTCTGATGACTTTCACGTTGGTTTTCTGGTCATTGTTGAATTGTTGGACTCGCCTTTATTTAGGCGTACATTATCCTTCAGACATTCTCTGTGGACTGGTATTGGGAGTTGTAGTTGGAATATTGGTTTACCTGCTGTATTATCGTTTGTACTATAAGATTTCTCCGAAGATTAAGTACATTTCCAATCAATATACAAGTACGGGCTATGCGCATGATGATTTGGATTATGTGATGGGTGTTATTATGTTCATCCTCGTCTATGTGCTTTTGCGTGCTTGTATCATGATGAGTGGATTTTAATGTGATGTGAGAAATATAGCATGGTGATTGTTATATAAAAAATAAATTGAAAATGGATACAAAACATATAAAAATTAGTGATTACAATTATAGTTTGCCAGATGAGCGAATCGCCAAGTTCCCTATTGCTCAGAGAGACCATTCCAAACTGTTGGTCTATAAGCATGGAGAGGTAAGTGATGATGTCTTTTATCATCTTCCGGATTATCTTCCTAAGGGAGCTTTGATGATATTTAATAATACTAAGGTGATTCAGGCACGTATGCACTTCAGAAAGGAAACTGGTGCATTGATTGAAGTCTTCCTGATGGAACCTGCTGCTCCTACTGACTATGAACTGATGTTCCAGACTGCTGGTCACTGTTCCTGGTTGTGTATGGTGGGTAATCTGAAGAAATGGAAAGAGGGTAGCCTGAAACGAGATTTTGAAATCAAGGGTCATTCGCTCACTCTTTCTGCAACGATGCGAAGAGGAGAGGTCGGTGCTGATGGCAAAGCTGCTCCTTTAGCTGTAGGTGGTGGAACTAATTATTGGATAGACTTTGATTGGGATAATGAAAGTATATCTTTTGCTGAGATTCTCGAGGCAGTAGGTGAATTGCCGATTCCTCCCTATTTGAATCGCGAAACCCAGGAGAGTGACAAGACTACCTATCAGACGGTTTATTCCAAAATCAAGGGTAGTGTAGCTGCTCCTACGGCTGGTCTTCATTTTACAGATGCAGTCCTGGCAGATTTGGATGCCCATGGTATAGACAGAGAAGAGGTGACTCTTCATGTAGGTGCTGGTACATTCAAGCCGGTTAAGAGTTTGGAGATCGAGGGTCATCAGATGCATACAGAATACATCGTTGTTCATCGTCGTAGCCTGGAGAAACTTCTTCAGCATGATTGTCAGGTGATAGCTGTGGGTACTACCAGTGTTCGTACGATAGAAAGTCTTTATTATATGGGTGTTCATCTGTTGAAACATCCGGAGGCCAATGAAGAGGATTTGCATGTGAATCAGTGGGATCCTTATGATGAAGGTCGTGATGGTGGTCTGGTAGATGATATTACTCCGATGCAGGCTATTCTGGCTATTGTAGATTATCTGGATAAGAATGGTTTGGAAGCACTCCATTCCAGTACACAGATTATTATAGCTCCTGGATATACCTATAAGATTGTGAAGATGCTGGTTACTAATTTCCATCAGCCACAGAGTACTCTCTTGTTGTTGGTCAGCGCCTTCCTGCATGGTGATTGGCATAAAGTATATGATTATGCTTTAAGTCACGATTTCCGCTTCTTGAGCTATGGAGATTCTTCTTTGCTGATTCCATAAGGAGATGTCAAGTATTCAAAGACTCAGTTGAGTTGATAAAAATAATAAAAGGTGAATGAGAATATTCTCATTCACCTTTATTATTTATAGGATTCGATAGGATAGAATCTCTATTTTGTTTATTATAGAAATCTATAATATTAAATCTATGCATGATAGGAATCTACTTTTTAGTAGCTTCTTGCGATGATGACACGAGCTACAGCAGGCTTGCCGCTTACCATATCCACACCAGGTGTCTGCTCATAAGCGAAAGGCACGCAGCGGATAGTAGCCTGTGTTTCCTCCTTGATCTTTGCCTCGGTCTCGGCTGTACCATCCCAGTGGCAAAGGAAGAAACCGCCATCCTTCACGCGCTCCTTGAACTCCTCGTAGTTGTCGCACTCATAAACGTGAGCATCACGATAAGCACGTGCCTTTTCGAAGATGTTCTTCTGAATGTCTTCCAGCATATCCTTTACGCGCTCTACGATACCGTCGAAGCTTACATTCTCCTTCTCGAGTGTATCACGGCGCATGATCTCGATGGTGTTGTTCTCCAAGTCACGACCACCCATGGCAAGACGAACAGGAACACCCTTCAACTCGTAGTCTGCGAACTTGAAACCTGGACGCTTAGCAGTATTGTCATTATACTTCACAGTGATGCCCAACTCGCGGAGCTGGTCGATAACAGGCTGCAACTTAGCCGTAATCTGAGCTAACTGCTCCTCACCTTTGTTGATAGGGATGATAACCACCTGGATAGGAGCCAACTTTGGAGGCAATACCAAACCATTATCATCGCTATGAACCATGATGAGGGCACCCATCAGTCGGGTAGAAACACCCCAAGAAGTAGCCCATACATACTCTGGCTTATTTTCCTTGTTCAAATAAGTAACATCGAAGCTCTTGGCGAAGTTCTGACCCAGGAAGTGGGAAGTACCGCTCTGAAGAGCCTTTCCATCCTGCATCATAGCCTCAATGGTATATGTGTTTAAAGCACCAGCGAAACGCTCTGTCTCAGACTTTACACCCTGTAAAACAGGAACACCCATGTAGTTTTCTGCAAACTCAGCATAAACCTTCAGCATCTCCTGAGCCTTTGCCTCAGCCTCTTCCTTGGTAGCATGAGCGGTATGACCCTCCTGCCAAAGGAACTCCGATGTACGGAGGAAAGGACGAGTACGCATCTCCCAACGCATCACGTTACACCACTGGTTGCAGAGGATAGGGAGGTCGCGCCAAGAATGAATCCAGTTCTTGTATGTGTTCCAGATAATAGTCTCTGATGTAGGGCGGATAATCAATTCCTCATCGAGCTTTGCATTAGGATCTACCTCTACCTCAGTACCATCCTCCGTAGAACGGAGGCGATAGTGAGTAACTACGGCACACTCCTTAGCAAAACCTGCTACGTGCTCAGCCTCACGAGAGAAGAAACTCTTCGGGATGAGGAGAGGGAAGTATGCATTCTGTACACCTGTCTGCTTAAACATCTTGTCGAGCTGCTGCTGCATCTTCTCCCAGATTGCGTAACCGTATGGTTTGATAATCATACAACCACGTACAGGTGACAACTCAGCGAGGTCAGCTTTTACTACCAAGTCATTATACCACTGACTGTAATTGTCAGCACGCTTGGTCAAATTCTTAAGTTCCTTAGCCATTTTTGTTATTCTAAATTTTAATATTCCTAATATATTATTATTAAGGTATAGTCAGATATCCAAGCTCCGTTCTTCGGAGTAAAATATCTTCTGAAAAAAGGCACAATAGGGATTTTCCAACCCAAAATAGGTGTTTCCCTTTGCCATTTTCATCAAATACCATTAAATTTGCATGCAAAAATACAAAAAAATATTAGAAAAAGCTCCATAATGGAGAAAAAAGAGTTATCTTTGCAATTAAATAACAAAAATATAGGAGATTTTGAATATGAAAAAGATGAAATTTTCGGTTGCAGCACTTTCTATGCTGTTGGTTTTGGGTAGTTGTCAGACTAAGACTGGTACAGGTGCAGCAGTAGGTTCTGGTGCAGGTGCAGCCCTCGGTGCTATCGTAGGTGGTTTGTTGAATAATAGTCATCGTGGTACAGGTGCCCTCGTTGGTGCTGCCATTGGTGCTGCTGTTGGCGGTGGTGCTGGTACTTTGATTGGTAAGCACATGGATAAGGTAGCTGAGCAGGCTAAGGCTGTTGAAAATGCCAAGGTTGAGCAGGTTACTGATGCCAATGGTTTGGCTGCTGTCAAGGTAACTTTTGATTCTGGTATCCTTTTCCCTACTAATGGTTCTACATTGAGCAGCGCTGCTAAGACTGACCTGGCAAAGTTTGCTGGTGTATTGAAGAGCAATACTGACTGTGAGGTTGCTATCCAGGGTTATACTGATGCAACTGGTAATGATGGTATCAACTTGCCTTTGAGCCAGAAGCGTGCTGATGCAGTTTATAGCTATCTTTCTTCTTGTGGCGTAACACGTAATCAGGTAAAGACTGTTGAGGGATTGGGCTCTTCTAACCCAGTTGTCAACACAACTGCAGCTTGTGCCCAGAACCGTCGTGTAGAGGTTTACCTCTATGCTTCTCAGGCAATGGTTAATGCCGCTAACAACGGAACATTGAAATAATGATACTTAAAAGAGTTAGAAATATTCTAAGATGGGTGGTGGTGCTGTTTTTCAGTACCACCATTCTTGCTGTTGTAGTATATCGTTTCTTACCAGTCTATTTTACCCCTCTGATGTTTATCAGATGCTTTCAGCAAGTTGCTGATGGTGAGAGTATTACGCTGCATCATCATTGGGTAAGTATGGATAAAATCTCTCCTCACATGCCTGTTGCAGTGATGGCCAGCGAGGATGGTCGTTTTCTGAAGCATCATGGCTTTGACTTTAATGCCATCGAGAATGCCGCCAAGAATAATGCCCGTGGAGGTAAGGTGCATGGAGCCTCAACCATCAGTCAGCAGACTGCCAAGAATGTTTTTCTATGGCCAGGTCGCTCATGGACCCGTAAGGGATTTGAGGTGTATTTTACTTTCCTGATAGAAATGATGTGGAGTAAGCAACGTATCATGGAGGTTTATCTCAACAGCATAGAAATGGGTAATGGTATCTATGGCGTAGATGCTGTGGCAGAATACCATTTCAACAAAAAGGCTTCTGAACTTTTCAGAAGTGAATGTGCATTGATAGCGGCAACGCTTCCTAATCCAAGAAAATTTGATTCCCAGAATCCGAGCGCTTATATGAAGAAGCGCCAACGCCAGATAGAGCATGAAATGCGTTTCGTGCCTTCTTTCCCAAGAGAAGGTGAGGATTTTGACCCTTCTACTGCAGTGGGTGGTTATAAGGGTAAATAGTTATTATATTTAGAGTTTATGGATTTATTGAACGACTTGAATGAGGCGCAGCGTCAGGCTGTGGAATATATAGACGGTCCTTCGCTGGTGATTGCCGGTGCAGGATCAGGTAAAACACGTGTTCTTACATACAAGATTGCTTATCTGTTGGAAATGGGATTGAAGCCTTGGAATATTATGGCTTTGACCTTTACCAACAAGGCTGCTCGCGAGATGAGGGAACGTATTGATAGACTGATGGGTGGTGATTTGGCTGCTCATCTGTATATGGGTACATTCCACAGTATCTTTTCACGTATCTTGCGTGCAGAAGCGTCCCATCTTGGCTTCAATAATAATTTCACTATTTACGACGAGACCGATTCCCGCTCCTTGCTCAAGGCTATCGTCAAAGAGATGGGGTTGGATGATAAAATTTACAAACCAGCTGCCGTACATCATAAGATTTCGATGGCAAAGAACCAGTTGATGGGACCGAATGAATATGCTGCCAATGGTGAACTCCTCCAGCGTGATTTGCGTGAGAAGATGCCTGAGGTGGGTAAAATCTTTGCTGCTTATGTGCAGCGTTGTAAACAGGCTAACGCAATGGACTTTGATGATTTGCTTACCCTTACCTTCCAGCTGTTCCGTGATCATGAGGATATCAGAAGGAAATATGCTGACCGCTTCGACTTCATTCTTGTGGATGAGTATCAGGATACTAACCAGGTTCAGATGAATATCGTGATGCAACTTTGTAAGGAAAAGCAGCGTGTCTGTGCGGTGGGTGATGATTCGCAGAGTATCTATAGTTTCCGTGGTGCTAATATTGATAATATCCTGAATTTCAGACGCCATTTCAATGATGCCAAACTTTTCAAACTGGAACAGAACTACCGTTCTACCCAAACCATTGTGAATGCCGCAAACAGTCTGATTAAGCACAATCGTAATCAGATTCCTAAGGATGTGTATAGTGAAAATGCTGAGGGAGAAAAGCTTCTGTACCAGCCTGCCTATAGCGATAAGGAGGAGGCTCTGATAGTCAGCAAGGACATCAAGCGATTCAAGCGCATGGATGACTGCGAGTATAGTGATTTTGCCATCCTTTACCGTACGAATGCGCAGAGCCGTAGTTTTGAGGAAGAATTCCGCAAGCAGGGTATCCCTTACCGCATTTATGGTGGATTGAGTTTCTATCAGCGTAAGGAAATCAAGGATATCATTGCTTATTTCCGTCTGGTGGCTAATCCTGATGATGAGGAGGCTTTCAAGCGTATCATCAATTATCCTACTCGCGGTATTGGTGCTACTACTGTCAATAAGGTGATAGATTGCGCTCGCAGCCAGGAGGTTAGTCTGTGGGAAATCATTTCCTCTCCCGAACATTATGGATTAGCTGTCAACAAGGGTACGCTTACTAAGTTGGATAAATTCCGTCTTCTTATCAGTAGTTTTATAGAACGAGCTAATCAGGTGGATGTCTATGAACTTGGTGAGGCAATTATCAAGGAAAGTGGTATCAGTGCAGAAATCTTTAATGGCGGTAAGGACGCAGACAATATTGCCCGTCAGGAAAACTTGGAAGAGTTCTTGAGTGGTATGCAGACGTTTGTGGAGGAACGCAAGGAAGAGGATAGGGCTGAAGAGATCTTTCTGACTGATTATCTGCAGGATGTAGCCCTGTTGACCGACCTGGATAGTAAGGGAGATGATGATGCTCCCCGGGTTTCTCTGATGACAGTTCATGCGGCCAAGGGTCTGGAATTCCCAACCGTCTTTGTTGTCGGTCTGGAGGAAAATATTTTCCCAAGTCCTATTTCTGCAGTTTCTTTACGTGAACTGGAGGAAGAGCGTCGTCTGCTTTATGTGGCTATTACACGTGCAGAGAAGCGCTGTGTCTTGACTAATGCCAAAAACCGTTTCCGCTATGGAAAGATGGAGTTTGATAATCCAAGCCGTTTCATTGATGAGATTGATTCTCGATTGGTTCAGGCTGAAGGTGAATCGGGTGGAATGGATAGTGGTTATGGCGGAAGAATGCCGTGGGATCGGGATGATTATTCCAGAACCCGTAGGTCAAGATGGGAGCCGGATGATGACGAACCGGAGTATCTCAGAGGTCAGCGCAGACAGAAATCCGTGGTATCCCAATTTCTGCCAGATCCCAAACCAACCTTCAGTTCTCAGAGCTATAAATCAGAAACGAAAACGACTCCTCGTTCGGACAGTTACAAAACGGAACAGACATCATCACTCAGTGAGAGAAACTTCAAACCTGTTAGAGCCGTAAATGCTGCCCGCAGGATTATGGGGAAGGATGAACCTGTTTCCTGTAATAGTTCTTCTTTTGGAGGATTGCAGGAAGGAGTCAAGATAGAACACCAGCGTTTTGGTGTGGGAACTGTGGTGAAATTAGAAGGTTCTGGAGAGAATACAAAGGCTACCGTAGAATTTGTTAATTCGGGTCGTAAGCAACTCTTGTTGAAGTTTGCTAAGTTTACTGTAGTCAGTTGAAAAGAGTTGATGTTCTTATAAAAAAAGCGAAAGAAATAAGATTTTCATCCTATTTCTTTCGCTTTTTTATATGATAGAGTTTTAAAAAAACTACGTCCATTATAGAGCCTCATCCTCTGGTTTCTCAGGAATAGCCCTTCCGCCTTTAATCACAGGAAAACGTTTTTTCTTGCGAAGCCATGCAGCTTTTCGCTTTTCGTAGTCCTCCCGATGACGCTCCAGGAAATTGTCTTCCATCTTGATTAATTCTCTTTAAACTTACTATAGATGACCTTGATCTGAATAGGTCCTGCAGGAACACTCTTGCCATCCTTGGTCTCATATACATCAGTTCCCTTCACCAGTCGGGTAGAGGTCAAACTCATACAGTGTGTCATCTTACTGATCACGGTAGAAGAGTTCTCTGTTACCGTAGTGACTGTGATAGGTACGAGTACCGCCTTGTTCCAATTTTCGCTCTTACCCTTGTTCTTATACATGGCAGTAATCAAGTTACTGATATTGCTGAACGTATAAGTGTTCTTGTTGATGGTATTGTATGTAGCGTAGAAAGATGTTCTATTGTCTATGATATTACCATTTTCAAAGAAAGACTTCAAACTGTCTTTAGGCAGTAAGAGAACCGTCTGTGGAGTATCAAAATTATATGCATTGTTATCATCCACATTGTTGATTCTTGGGAACATGACCGTTGCAGTATTTAGCGTATCCTTTTCATGGCCTCTGATGATATCTTCTACAGGGAGAGTAACTTCAGTGAAGATGCCCGCAGGAGACTTCAAGTATGTGCAACTTTCATCTGCAGCCAATTCATTGATTCTGTTCTGGTCGTTAGTGATTCTATTTGTCTGAAGAACCTCTTCTGTACCATCAAAGCGGTTGAAACCGTATGAAACCACAGTACTGTCTGTTACACCATCAGAAGCCTTGACGACTTTCTTTCGGGTCCAGTAGAACTGGAGCTCAGTATTCCAGATGTCAGCTACGTTACCGATACCCCCCTCATGCTTGATGTAGAAACCAGGACAGATATTCTTCATGAACTCATAATTGCTCTTGAAGTATTCTGGATGCTTCTCGTAGTTCTGCATGATGTATGTTCCGTAGTTGTCATACTGTATCCCATCTTTTTCAAAAGGCTTATTGAAGTAGATCTTGAAATAGCCCTTTGATTTGGATAGTGTGTATGTAGCGCTTGAATGCAAATTCTCCTTGCTTACATATCCTTCAGCCATCGGGTCGTAATCAGAATAGTAGTTCTTGTCCTCAGGCATCGCTTTGGTCATTTCGTATGCAGTAACCTTCATCGGTGCGAGGGTATCTCCGTATGTGCTCTGATAGCTCACGAGGAGGAAGCAGGAATCAGCTCTGAGTACACCATTGTTGGCATCCTTGATATATTTCAGCGTATCGAGGTCGAAAGAAGAAAGCGGAGCCAACTGAGCCATATAGTCGGCTGTCAGATAAGCTTTTGTTTCTGGATCCTTTACTTTACCAATAATACCATTATTTGTCTTGCTTAAAACGGATCCCGCAGCCAATGAATTGGTAATTACATTGTATGTCGCATCCGTAACGGTGAGTTTATCCACATTATTAGTGATAGACGAACCAATCATGTCGGTAGTGTCATCACAGGCAACCATGGAAAAGGCTGCCATTATCAATGCTGTATATTTGAAAAACTTCATTTCTAATTTTGTTTTTTAAAACCCTTTACAGGGAACAGAATATTGCAGAATAAACTTTTATTCTTCGTCAGGACAAACCTCATTGATGAAGTTTGTATATGGTTCTTCGAAGTCGTCGCCAGTGAATCCTAACATAGGCTTTTCTTTCTCCTTGGCATATTCCAGAAGAATAGGGTTTACGCCCTCTTCACCTTCTACCACACCATCAGAATAGTCGATGGCAAGCTTGCCGAGTTCTACGAAGTCAAAGTCGTTCTTGTAACCATCCAGAAGTTCTGCTTTCGCATCGCGGAAATCTACACACTGCTTAAAGTTGGTGCCTAATTCTCCCTTCAGTTCGTTGTTGTAAAGAGAGATGATAACCTTGGAGTTTGCGAATGAAGGTTCTTCTGCATAAGCAGTCTTGATATAGAGAGGTACCACAGCACTCATCCATCCCTGACAAACGATTACATCAGGCTGCCAACGTAGTTTCTTGACAGTCTCCAATACGCCTCTTGCATAGAAAATAGCACGCTCACCATTATCGGTGTATTCCTCGCCATTTTCGTCCGCACCCATTAGGCGGTTGTTGAAGTAATCATCGTTGTCGATGAAATAGATTTGCTGACGGGTTGTCGGAATAGAGGCAACCTTGATAATCAGTGGATGATCCGTATCGTCGATAATGAGATTCATGCCAGAAAGGCGAATAACCTCATGTAGTTGACCACGTCGCTCATTGATAATGCCCCATTTTGGCATGAATGTTCGAATTTCGAAACTTGCCTCCTGCATTTTCTGAGGCAACTCTCTTCCCATGACAGACATGCGGCTTTCAGCTACGTATGGATTAATCTCCTGATTGATGAATAATACTTTCTTTGCCATAATTTTTAATTTATTCTTCTCGAATTAGGTGCAAAGTTACAAAAAAAAGTTGAAATTAGCGAAAAAATTAGGGAAAACAAAGAAATCAACGCCCTAAAAGGCATATTTTTATGATATTTTTTTGTTATTTCAGAAATTAGTTGTTATTTTGCACCCTGAAAACAGATTTAAACGATGAAAGTATTCAATAAGATTGTTGACCTCCAGAATGAACTTTTCGATGTTCGCAAGGAGGGAAAGGAAATCGGCTTAGTGCCAACTATGGGTGCGCTTCATGAGGGTCATGCCTCTTTGGTTAAGCGCAGTGTTAAGGAAAACGGTGTTACTGTGGTATCAGTTTTCTTGAATCCTACTCAGTTTAATGATCAGGGTGACCTGGATCGCTATCCTCGTACACTCGATGCTGACTGCAAGCTTCTTGAGGCTTGTGGCGCTGATTATGTATTTGCTCCATCTGTTGAGGAAATGTATCCTATTCCTGATGAGCGCCATTTTGAGTTCCCACCGGTTTCTACCGTCATGGAGGGCGCCAAGCGTCCTGGACATTTCAATGGTGTATGCCAGGTAGTTAGTCGCCTGTTCTATATCGTTTGTCCTACCCGTGCTTATTTCGGAGAAAAAG
>USJD01000032.1 GCA_900554835.1 uncultured Prevotella sp.
GAGCGTATCTTCCCTATCGAGTCACCAGCTATCGATTCTATCGAGGTGAACAAGCATGGTAAAGTACGTCGCGCTAAGTTGTATTACTTGCGTAAGCTCACTGGTAAGAAGGCTCGTATCGCTGAGAAGAAGACTATTGCCAAGAACGCAGAGTAATTCACTTGATTACTATCCAAGTAAAATAAAAAGGAGATTCCTTGCAAATCATTTGCGGAATCTCCTTTTTTGTTTTCAGTTATCGTTATTTACTTTGAATATTCGATATGTTCATAAAAACTCTGTTCTTGTTGGTAATCTGGGAACTATATAGCAGCTAACAATAGTATAATTGGCAACAATAACAGAGTTAGTCTGATAACACTGTATATAAAGTTAGAAAACATCCCATTTTTCTAAACCTCTCAAATTTCTTAATATACTTATCTTTATAAAAAATCAGAAAATAGAAAAACAATGCCTCTATTGCTAATAAACATATTATAATCGTATCAACATTAACAACGCCTAGCAAATAAGCCCGAATCTGCCCCAATCCAATATGCGGCATCCATAGATAAAAATCTAAGTCCCATAGCAAAAGCCAAAAAATAAACATTGCTCCAGTTCCATTATTTACTAAAATACCAACTCTCTCCAAGGCATTTCTATCATTTACATCAATAGTCATTGGAGATGTCTCTTATAAGCAATATTCCCTATTTTAGTAAATAGGGTGTAAATCATATAGTAAAGAAATATAAAAACGTCCATCATATCAAATAGTTGAAATGCTCAACACAAAAGCAAAAATAGCGTAATAACTGGAAGAAAAAACAGGAACACACCAACAATGCCATATCCTATTTTTCTTAATATGCCATATTTGCTAAATTTATCAAAATACCGAATATACTTATTATTTTTCTCAAAGCAATAATACGACAAAAATATACTAAGAACTAAAATAACTATTACAATGCCATAATGATCCAAGATGAAATTTTTAATTGGAAAGCTACACATCTTAATAAAAATCATATATACATCTAACAAATACAAAATGATACCCAACAAGAACAGCCTAGATGAAGTACAAAAAGCATTCCTCCTTAGATATGATTTTGTAACTTCATCTTTTTCATCATTTTTTCCCCAAATACTTCTGTTTAGAACACATAGAGATTTATAACAAACAGAGTATAACATATAGAAAACAAACATTAAATATTTCATATAAATGTTCCTCTAAAAATTCATCATCTCATTCTAACGAGTTCTAGAGATAAGTGGAATTGCAGCAAACAACAAGATGATTGGCAGTATTATTATAGCAATAGCTACTAAACTGTAAGAAAATATTGACAATATACTCATTTTCTTGAACTTTTCTGCTTTTTTTACGAATCTATTATTGAAGAAATAAGCAAAATACATAGGAATTCCTAATATAATAGCAATACAAACTACCACTGATTCTCTACTCATGATTGACAATAAATCTTGCTGCAACTCTCCAAATCCACAAAATGGCATATATATATATATATCCATACTATACAGAGCAACACCAAGCATATAGAATGCATTAGTTGTATTTGTTACTGATATATCTATATTTTTGTTGGTGTGTCTGGCATCCTTATTGACAACGAAAGGCGAATTTCGGGAAATAAATTGTCCCATTTTATAAAAAATAATATACAACATATAGTAAATAAAAGCAAGAATGTCCATAGTCTAATATTGAATAAAATTTTGATTAATATTTGAAGTGGAATATATTTCATTGATAGAATTATTGAATTGGTATGCTTGATAAATTTCGTAGCAAATTCCTCCCACAAAGCCACCTACATAACTAAATATAGCACTACCCACATAGTACCTATACCAGCAGCAATAATTACACCAGGTACAGTAAACGACATAAAACCACCAAAATAAATACCTAAAGCGGTACCACCAATAGCACCAGCAATACTAGCACCAATATTTTTCCATTTATCCTTTTCTGAAACATTTGAGTCTTGTAAAATTGCCTGTGTAGAATAATATGAATCTGTTATTGAATAAGCATTAGCCAACAATGAACTTTTCCAAAGCATTTCTAAACAAAATTTTCATACATCAATCAATGTCATCATCCGACGATGCTGACAATTCATGGTCCTCATCCGTATCATAGCTGAGGTTGCCATCATCCTCCCCATCCAGAGCCTCATGGAAATCATCCCAACTCTGATACCCCACGAAAAGCGCCAACTTATTGAGCGTTTCCTTGGTAGGTTTTTCCTTGCCGCTCACATAGTTCCATACCTTGTGCAACCCCTGGGCACTGATTTTCAGGTGATGCTTTACAGAAAAGAGCATAGCCAACTTCTCGAAGTCAGCACCATGAGGTATTTTCTTGCCTATTTTCTTCTCCACCTCATGCGTAAGGAGCTTCAAATCATTTTTCATAAAACCAACGTATTATAATCACACTAACGTATTCTCAATTATATGATGCAATATATGATTGCATTCTCAATCAATTTGCCTGCAAAAGTACAAAAAAGTTTGATTCGATGCTACAAAAATGCGATATTTTTTGTAACTTTGCAGCAAATTCTTAATAAATACATGTTTGCAATGAAAGAATTAGCACTCAAGTACGGATGTAATCCGAATCAGAAACCTTCCAGAATCTATATGGAGGATGGAAGTGAACTGCCTATCGAAGTAGTGAATGGTCGTCCTGGCTATATCAACTTCCTCGATGCTTTCAATTCTTGGCAATTAGTCAAGGAGCTCAAGTCTGCCACTGGGCTTCCAGCTGCAGCAAGTTTCAAGCACGTTTCTCCTGCCGGAGCAGCAGTAGGACTTCCTCTCAGCGACACTTTGAAGAAGATCTACTTCTGCGATGATGTCAACTTCGAGTTGTCTCCATTGGCTTGCGCATACGTTCGTGCACGTGGTGCCGACCGCATGTGTTCTTATGGTGACTTCGTGGCATTGAGTGATGTTTGTGACGAAGCTACAGCTCTCCTCATCAAGAGAGAAGTCAGCGATGGCGTGATTGCTCCTGGTTATACTCCTGAGGCCATTGAGATTCTCAAGGATAAGCGTAAGGGTACCTACAACGTAATCCAGATTGATCCAGACTACACTCCTGCTCCTATTGAGCGTAAGCAAGTATTTGGCATTACTTTTGAGCAAGGTCGTAATGAAGTTAAATTAGACGACCCAGCACTCTTCGAGGATATTCCTACACAAAACAAGAATTTCCCTGCAAATGCTAAGCGTGACCTCATCATAGCGCTCATCACATTGAAATATACACAGAGTAACTCTGTATGCTATGTGAAGGACGGACAGGCTATCGGTATCGGTGCCGGTCAGCAGAGCCGTATCCACTGTACTCGTCTGGCTGGTAGCAAGGCTGACGAATGGTGGTTGCGCCAGTGCCCTAAAGTCATGAATCTGCCTTTCAAGGAGAAGATCCGCCGTGCAGACCGTGACAATACCATCAACGTATATATCTCAGACGAATGGGAAGACGTTCTTCAGGATGGTGTTTGGGAGCAGTTCTTCACTGAGAAGCCTGAGCCTTTGACACGTGAGGAGAAGAAAGCATGGATTGCACAGAACACAGGTGTTTGCCTGGGTAGTGATGCCTTCTTCCCATTCGGTGACAACATCGAGCGTGCTCACAAGAGTGGCGTAGAATATATCGCACAGGCAGGTGGTTCTATCCGTGACGACAATGTTATTGAGACATGTGACAAATATGGTATCGCCATGGCGTTCACACATGTTCGCTTGTTCCACCATTAATTTAGTGAAGAACGAAGAGTGAAGAGTGAAGAATTCATCACCCCTTCAATATAAAAACAACATGAATGATATAGACGATATAATCATGGGCGGCATGGTCTTCAGAAGCGGTGGTGGTCCTAAAAAGGACGACGACGGTAAGGTGAAGACTAAAGCCAAAAAGAAAAAGTACATTACTGGTGCCCACGGCAGTGGCTCTGCTCGTCAGAAAGCTAAATATCGCCAACAACGCGCCAACCGCAAGTCGCAGAAAAAGTAATCAATAGAATATAAAAAAACATCCACGAACGTACCGAAATGCGTTTCGTGGATGTTTTTTATCACTATTTCAGCATAATAGCTGTATAAATGCGTCCGCTATCCGTTCCAAGTTTGCGGGCTGAAAAATATTCATCAGAATGAGCAAATGTACAAATGCCGCAATCATGGATATTTTCCTCCAGAACACCGCAATGGGTAAGAATCTCCTTATTGCAAAGTGGCAGATTGATGTGCCATTTCAAAGGTTGGTCAATATTTCCCTCGGCTGCCATACGCTCACGTTCCTCAGGATTGGCCTTGAAAGCAGCATTCGGATACTGCGCTGCTATTTTTTCCATTGGAAAAGCAGCTTGCTCGAAAGCTTCGTAAACCTCATTTCCCACTTCAAAATTCTCCATAGAGATACCAGGACCTATCACTGCCTTGAGATGTTTAGGCTCTGTCTTGTAGGCAAAAGCCATCTCTTGCATGGTCTTATGTACGATGCGAGCCAAGGTTCCTCTCCAACCGGCATGAATGGCAGCCACGGCATGATGCTCCTCATCATAGAGAAGTACAGGAATGCAATCAGCCGTAGAAACGCCGATACAGACATTTTTCTGATCGGTCATAATAGCATCAACTCCCTCCAACACCATTTTACGGATATTTTCAGGCATTGAAAGAAACTCACCTGCAATCTGTCTTATCTCCACGCCATGAACCTGATGTGGAATGAGAATACGATTTTCCTCAACACCCAGTTCATGAGCCAAAGCCTTGCGGTTAGCCTCCACGCATTCCGGATTATCACCGCAAAACTCATTTATATTGAATTCACTATAGTTGCCCTGGCTCACCCCACCCTGACGAGTGGTAGAAAAAGCCATGACATCAGAGGCTATATTATATTCCTTTATCATTTTACTCGTATTCAAAATCATCCAGATCTTCTACGTCCTCGATATCATCCTCATCGATATATTCAACGATATCCTCACCTTCATCAGCCAATTCCTGCTGGAAGCGAGACATATCCTTATCACGATGAACTAACGTATCTTCTGCAGTAATTTCCTGGAGTTTATTACTCTCTGAGTTCAACTCTTTCCACAGGATATCCTTGAGTTCCTGAATACCCTGTCCTGTCACTGAAGATATGAAAACTACAGGCAGGTCGGTAGGAAGTGTTTCCTTGAGCATCTCTATGAGCTCCTCATCAAGAAGGTCACACTTGGTGATGGCAAGTACACGATGCTTATCGAGCATCTCCGGATTGAAGTTCTTCAACTCACCCAGCAGCACCTCATATTCTTTCTTGATATCGTCCGTATCTCCTGGTACCATAAACAGCAAGAGAGAGTTGCGCTCAATATGGCGGAGGAATCGCAAACCGAGTCCCTTTCCTTCGCTCGCACCCTCGATGATGCCAGGAATATCAGCCATGACAAAACTCTGGTGATCGCGATAATCCACGATACCTAATGATGGTTCGAGCGTAGTAAATGGATAGTTGGCTATTTTAGGACGAGCACTTGACACAGCAGAGAGAAGAGTTGACTTTCCCGCATTAGGAAAACCAACAAGACCCACATCAGCCAGAAGTTTCAACTCCATGATAATGGTCATTTCCTGCATAGGTTCTCCTGGTTGAGCATAACGTGGCGCCTGATTGGTAGAAGTACGGAACTGGAAATTACCAAGTCCGCCACGACCACCCTTGAGCAGGAGCACTTCTTGCCCATCATAAGTTACATCACAAACGTACTTGCCAGTCTCAGCATTGTAAACCACCGTACCACAAGGTACGTCAATATAGATGTCCTTACCGTCAGTGCCATGACATTTATCACGTCCACCATTACCACCATGCTCAGCAAAGAAGTGACGTTGATATTTGAGGTGCAGCAACGTCCAGTAGTTGTGGTTGCCGCGAAGATAAATGCTTCCTCCACGTCCGCCATCACCACCATCAGGACCACCATTAGGTTGGTACTTCACGTGGCGCAGGTGCATGGAGCCTTTACCACCCTTACCAGAGCGGCAATTGATTTTTACATAATCTACGAAATTGGATTCAGCCATACTTTTTTGAATGTTGAGTGTTGAGTGTTGAATGTTGAATGCAGAGAAGAAACTCAACACTCAACATTCAACACTCAACATTATAAATATTTAGAGGTTGTCAATCACATTGCAAACACGAGCGAAGATCTCATCTACAGTACCGAGGCCCTCGATGTGGTGATGAATACCTTCCTTCTCATACCAATCGATGAGAGGAGCAGTCTGTGTATGATATACATTGAGACGCTTCTTGATAGTCTCCTCGTTATCATCAGAGCGACCGCTTTCCTTACCACGGTTGATCAAACGAGCCATCAGCTCATCCTCAGGAACAGCCAACTCAATCATGGCAGCAATCTTATGACCACGCTCAGCCAACATCTTCTTCAAAGCCTCAGCCTGTGGAGTGGTACGTGGGAAACCATCAAAAATCACACCCTTATGCTCTTTACCAAAGCTATCATATACGCTTGCAAGGATGTCAATCATCAACTCGTCTGGAATCAACTGACCATTGTCGATATAACCCTTTGCAGTCTTACCAAGTTCTGTACCGTTCTTGATTTCATTACGGAGTACATCACCAGTAGAAATGTGACCGAGACCATATTTCTCGATCATCTTGTCGCTCTGAGTACCTTTACCAGCACCTGGAGCACCGAAAATTACGATATTTTTCATCTTCTTTATTATGTATATAAAATTATATGTTGTTATTCTTCCACAATCTTACTCCACTATCGTATAGATATCACGGAGGTTTCTGCCTTCCTGATCATAATCCAGACCATATCCCACGATAAAATCATTAGGGATTTCCATCACTGCATAATTGATATCGAGATTAACCTTCAGGTTATCCGGTTTCACGAGAAGAGAGCAGATTTCTACTGATGCAGGATTCATTTTCTTGAGTTCCTCTATCATGTGGGCCATGGTAAAACCTGAATCAACGATATCCTCCACAATAATGACATGGCGACCCGCCAAATCCTGATTGATACCCATGAGCGTCTTCATGCTGCCGGTAGAGGAAGTGCCCTCATAGGAAGCATATTTCACAAATGAAATCTCACTCGGTATCGTTATCATGCGCATCAAATCGGCAGCAAAAATAAACGAGCCATTCAACACTGCCAAGAACACAGGTTTCTTACCCTCAAAGTCCTTGTTTATGCGGTCTGCCACGACCTGTACTTTCTTCAAAATCTCTGCTTCCGGAATGGAAGTCTTAAAGGTTTTGTCCTTGATTTTAACTATACCCATAGTCTTGAAAATAATATTTTGTGCAAAATTACGAAAAAAATACGAAACTTCGTGCTTTCATCGGGCTTTTTTTAGTACTTTTGCATTTGTAGAAAAAGAACACCCCCACAATAACAGGAGAAATAGGAGAAATATGAAGATATTTACAAGTACTCAGATTCATGAATTGGACAGATATACCATCGAGCATGAACCTATCTCATCGCTCAATCTGATGGAGCGTGCGGCTAAAGCCATTACCCGAAGCATTGAGGAAGAATGGTCCAGCCGTACTCCCATTGTAGTCTTTGCCGGTCCTGGCAACAATGGCGGTGATGCGCTTGCTGTGGCCCGACTACTGGCAGAAGATGGTTATCCGGTTTCTGTATATCTGTTTAACGTACATAATAAACTCTCTGCAGACTGTGCAGCCAATAAGAAGAGGCTTACAGAATGCAAACAGATCAGACAATTTACGGAAATCACGGTCAACCTTGATCCGCCGCAGCTTACAGAAAAGACTGTTGTCATCGACGGCATGTTTGGCAGCGGCCTTAACAAGCCTTTAGCCGGAGGTTTTGCTGCAATGGTGAAATACATCAACCAGAGTGCAGCCAAGGTGGTAAGTATCGACATCCCGTCCGGACTGATGTGCGAAGATAACACCTACAATATCCACGCCAACATCATCCATGCAGACCTTACCCTGACACTCCAGCAGAAAAAGCTTTCCATGATGCTTGCCGACATGCAGCAGTACATCGGGCGCCTCAAGGTACTGGATATCCGCCTTTCGCATGAGTTCATACAAAATGCCGACTGCAAATGTTCCATCCTGGAAGAAAGCGATATCCGCCACATGATGAGACCTCGCAACGACTTTGCCCACAAAGGCAGTATGGGCAATGCGCTTCTCATCGCAGGAAGCTATGGAATGACAGGAGCAGCCATATTGGCAACCAAAGCCTGTCTGAGAGCCGGTGTAGGAAAAGTTACTACCCATACGCCCAAGCGAAATTACGATATCATGCAAATCAGCGTACCGGAAGCTGTCCTCCAACTGGATCACGAAGAGACTTATTTCAGTGAACCTACAGATGCAGACGCCTTTGATGCCGTTGGAATCGGTCCGGGATTAGGTATAAATGAAGGAACAGCCATCGCCCTGATTGCACAGATACGACGTACCGCCTGTCCACTCGTCGTAGATGCGGATGCCATCAATATTCTGGCAAGCCATAGAGCGTGGATGCAGCAACTGCCGAAGGGAATCATCATGACTCCCCACCCTAAGGAATTAGACCGTCTGGTAGGTAACACCTGTGCAAACAGTTACGAACGGCTGATGAAAGCCAGTGAATTGGCAGAGCGACTCCAGGCTTACATCATTCTCAAAGGACACTATTCTACACTTTGTTTGCCTAATGGACATATAGAATTCAATTCCACAGGCAACAGCGGAATGGCTACTGCCGGCAGCGGAGATGTCTTGACGGGCATTATCACAGCCTTATTAGCCCGAGGTTACAGACAGGCTGAGGCTTGCAAAATAGGCATGTATCTTCATGGACTCGCAGGCGACTTAGCCATAAAAGATCTGGGCAAGGAGAGCCTCATCGCAGGAGATCTCATAGACTATCTGCCTAAAGCCTTCCTGAGAATGGAAGATTAAAAGACAGTTCATCAACATCAATGAACGGTTGACATAAAAGTAATAGAGATAAGAGATGGCCTAAAGCGCATCTCTTATCTCTATTACTTTTAATTCCAGAGTACGTCGCAAATCATCCTTACGTCCCATTTTCAGTTTCCTGCGAATATGGCAGCGCTGACTGGTGATATTAGACTCAGACTTGTTGAGTAAAGAACAGATTTCCTTCAGCGTCTTTCCTTCCAATATCAATTTGCAGATAACCTTTTCGCTTTTGGTCAGTTCCACACATACCAGATCCCAAGCTAAGAGTTCCCTTTCCTCCTTTCTCAACCGTTCAGTAGCCAGTCCTACTATACGATGACGCATTTCAGGAGTAAGTCTTTCCAGCAAACTTTCTGCTTTATCATGATCCAAATCGCGAATATTGGCAAGCATTTCCAATGCCTTCTTCTCTTCCTGATTGATTTCACGCGGCTGGCGCAATCCTTTAGTCACCTTACTCATATTATAGGTATAGACATAGCCGAACATCAATATACCCACGAGTAAAGGCTTCAATGAGAGCCATAATGTAACAGAAGGTTCTGTATAGATATAGATAGCTAATACAGGAATCATCGCCAGGGCTACGACCAAAGCCGTTTTACGCAACATCAGACTGAGAGCGGTTATTCCGATAACCATCATGACGAAGACATTACCCAAAACCGTGATGTGGTCTTCGACAACTCCAAAGAGCACACAGAACATACTGTCAATCATCAGTTTACCAGCAGCCATCATCAGCAGGGCAGACAAACCATTATCGAAACTTAAACTTTGTTTCCAGATGGCACACTGGATGACAGAAAAAGCTATCAGATGCGCACAGGTAAGACCAAAGCCCATAGGCTCCCAAAGCATCAGAAACAAGAAGAAATGCAGAGGAATCACAACAGCTTCTATCAGTGTAAAGAACAGATAAGCTATCACTCTTCTTCTATCAATTACACCACAATATTGTGGACAAAGATACAATTCTATAAATCGTATCATTTTCACCGTACTATTACTAAGACCTTTCATACAATAATTCTATCAAAAAGTTAACGATCATCTTTTTCGCAAATATACGCTTTTATTTTGAGATTCGTATCCTTTTTGGAGATTTTTTAGTTTTTAGGGGTAAATTTCAGTGTTTTTTAGTTGTAAATGTAGAAAAAATCGCATTTTTCAGTATTTTTCAGTGCTAAAAAACTTGCAACCAAAGAGAATTCATTATAAATTTGCCACCAGAAAGAACAAAAAATCTACCATTTAACGATTCTAAGAACTTACAAAGTTTAGAGGAAAGATCAAAGTAATGATTTCTAAAACCAATAAAAAAGTAAAAGACAAGAATCATAAAAGTAATTTTTCTAAGAACTTCAAAGTTTAAAAGAATAATAAAAGTAAATATTTCTAAGAACAAAATCATAAAACATAAGATTATGAAGCAAAAGATGATTATAACAATGATTGCCTGCATAGGATTTTCCTATTCGGCAATAGCCCAAAAGGCAGCCATCAAGACCAACCTCTTGTATGATGCAACAACCACCTTCAATCTTGGAGTTGAGTTCAGCCTTGCACCGAAATGGACATTCGATCTGTCAGGAAATTACAATCCTTGGTCTTTCTCAGACAATAAGAAATGGAAACATTGGATTGTACAACCTGAAGCGCGATATTGGTTCTGCAACAAGATGATGGGTCACTTCCTTGGTTTCCATGCCTTGGGTGGACAGTATAATATAGGTAATATTGATGCAGACTTCATGTTACTGGGAACTGATTTCTCCAAGTTGAAAGAACATCGCTTCGAGGGATGGATGATAGGAGCCGGAATCGCATACGGCTACACCTGGACACTCTCCAAGCACTGGAACTTGGAAGCAGAGTTGGGATTAGGGTACGTTTTCTCCAAGTATGACCAATACGAATGTGAGAAATGCGGCGAGAAAGTAGAAAGTGACAAGAGCCACCACTACGTAGGCCCTACCAAGGCAGCCATCAACCTGGTGTATGTCTTCTAAACGACATCAGCAAGGTAGTATTCTTATCATTTAGGCATTACATTGTTTCTATCATTTAGTAAAAGACTTCAATTATGAGAACATTTCATATCATCAAATTAAGCCTCGCAGCAGCAGTCATTCTGCTCTGTATGCCTGCCAAAGCACAGCAATTGGTAGGTGGAAAAGTGAGCCTTCTCAACAAGGAAGTGAAAAAAACAGGCAATAACGTTGCTGTCAATATGGATTTCAAGCTTGACAACCTTCAGGTGAAAAGCAATAAGGGAACCGTCATCATCCCGATGATCGTCAACCAGCAAGATACGCTCAAAATGCCAGCTGTGGAAATCATGGGACGCAAACGCTACATCTATTACCAGCGCAACAATAAGACTGCCACCCAAAATCCACTTATCGTTACCAGACGTAATAATAAGGAAGCGCAGACCATACATTATGCTTATACAATTCCATATCGCGAGTGGATGAACAACTCACAACTCGTTGTCGGACAAGATGTCTGCGGATGTAACCAAGCTATTGTAGAAAACGGTTTGTTCAGCCGCATCGGTGAAGCTCTACCAGGACCAATGAAATTGCAATATGCATACGTGAGACCTAAGGCAGAACCTATCAAGAACCGACAGGAAAAGGGTACGGCACAACTCAAGTTTCATATCAATAAAGCAATTATCAATACAGAACTAGGCAACAATCAAGCAGAATTAGACAAGATGCGCAAGACTATCGACCTGGTGAAGAACGACGCAGACGTACACATCACTTCGATTACACTACATGGTTACGCCTCCCCAGACGGCAGCTATGCCAACAATGAGAAATTGGCTAAGAACCGTACTAAAGCCGTTTATGACTATCTGCGCAACCTCTATCCAGTGGAAAAGGAACTGTTCAAGTTCTCATCTACTGCAGAAGACTGGCAGGGAGTGCGTGACTACGTAGGCAAGAACAACATCCCTCAGAAGGCAACCGTGCTGAACATCCTCAACAGCAACATGGGACCAGACGAAATGGAAAGAGCGATTGCAGCCAAGGCAGGAGATGCACACAGATATCTTATCAACCAAGTATATCCACCTTTGCGCCGCACCGAATATGAAATCAATTACGATGTAAGACATTTCAATCTCGAAGAAGCTCGCAAGATTATCAAGACCCGTCCACAAAAGCTATCCCTCGAAGAGATGTATGCAGTAGCCAACAGTTACGAAAAGGGAAGCAAGGAATACAATGAGGTATTTGATATCGCCGTAAAGATGTTCCCAGAGGAAGAACTTGCTAATCTCAACGCAGCCTATACTGCCATCGACAGAAGCGACAAGGTAAGCGCAGAGAATTACTTGAAGAAGGCAGGAAATGGTCCGGAAGTGGACAACGCCAGAGGCGCACTTGCTGTTCTGAAGAATGATTATCAGACTGCCAAGACCTACTTCGAAAAAGCGGACAAGGCTGGATTGAAGGAAGCCAAGATCAATCTTCAGGAACTTCTCAGAAGGATGTAATCAAAGGATGAATATCTATATAAATCTCTCATAATATATATAAGGTATAGTAAAAGATGATTATTCAACAAAAAGGGATTTCATAACTAAAAGATGACTCATAAATTGTAAAGAGTTTTAAGTTTAAGAAGGTTTATACAAAAAAGCAAATAACTTTTGCTACAAAATATGCGAAACTTCTTTTTTAGAAATAAAGTATAAGTAAAATAATTGTTTAACGTTTTAAGAACTTAAGATTATGAAGAAATTTAATCTATTCGCAATGAGTATGTTAGCGATAGCAGCATTCACATTCAACAGTTGCAGCACTGACGATACAATGTCTCCTACCACTGGTCAGGAAACAGTAGATGGTTTCTATAACATGACTATCCAAGTAAAAGGTTCTGCTGGTGACGCTACCAGAACTACCCAATCTAACCCTGAGAACGGAACAGTAGAGGAAAGCGCCATCACATCTGGTACCATCTATATCTATCAAGGTGCAGTTAGAATCTTCAAGAAGAACGTAACGGCAAGCGACTGGAAGACAGCTCCTACCCAGACAACAGTTGGTGAGACCAAGCCTATCAAGGTAAGTGTAAGCTCCGTGAAAGAGAACACACCATACACCGTTTACTTCTTGGCAAACGCAGAATTGGACTATCCACTCGCAGCCAATGCAGCATTTGAAGGATCAACAGTGGGAGGTGCAAACTATGCAGGCAACAACCATTTCGTGATGTTCAACCAGAACGACGAGAACAAGCAGGCTGCTCACAGTACTGTCAAATTTACAGCAGCCAACAAGAACGAGGCTACCCCTGCCATTGCTACCAAAATCTCTCTCGACCGAGTTGTAGCAAGAGTAGATGCTCCTACCGTAGAAGTAAACAAGATTGAAAGAAAGGCAGAAACTATCACCAAGAACTTTGAGGATTATCTGGATGGTGTAGTTTATGACACATACGCACTGTCAAACTTGAACAACAACTCTTACGTAGTGCAGAATTGGAACACAACAGGTAAGTGGACACTCAATGCGCTGATTGCAGAAACCGCTCCTTACTACAAGCCAACAACAGATTACGGTACCAAGTATCAGGCTGCAGGTCTTGAGAATTTCACCAACAACAACCGTACTCCTAAGAGCTACATGTTTGAGAATACAACAACTGAAAAGGATGATGCAACATCAATCTACTTCTGCATCAAGGCCACATTGACAGAAAGTGCTAAGGCAAATGCAGACTTCGCAGATGGCACATTCTATCGCTATGACGGCAAGCTTTACACCCGTATCGCAGATTTGATGGCAGACGAGGAAGTAAGTAACCCATTCGGAGCGCTCACAGCAGCAGAGGTGATAAATAATATTAAGGATGCAAACGGCAACTTGATTGAGGAAGGCGAAAAGTTAGCCAACTTCCGCAAGACCAACAACATCGAAGTTTACCGTGCAGGTAAGATGTACTACCGCTACACCATTGAGGACAACTACTACGTACGTGAAGGTTATTACTCAATTCTCCGCAACAGCATCTATCGCATGAAGGTGAATGGTATCTACGACTTAGGTAAGGATGTTCCTAACGGACCAAATCCAGACGATATCCAGCCTAACTACTACATGAATGTAACAGTAGCTATCAACCCTTGGGTTCTTAACTCTACTAATATTCAGTTGAAGTAACAATCATCAATCTTTCGGGGGCACAGCCTCCGAAAGATTTCCTCCAAAGAATCAAGAACGAAGCCTTCATAAGACAGTGATATAAAACTCACCCCCCTACTACCTCCTCCATCCGAAAGATGGGAAACCCCACAGAAAGATGGGATTAACCAGTGCTTCCAGTAAAGCACCCCAAAGACGAAATCAACGATGCCCTACCCTAAAAGCAGGGCACTCCAGATAACTCAAGAGAACTTTTCTAAGAATATTAACAATATAAAGATTTAACGATATGGCAAATTTCATCAACAACAACTGGTTTAAATTGGTATGTTTCTCAGCCATAGCACTAACCACAATGTCTTCTTGCATCAAGGAAGACATGGACGACTGCCCGCCTGCAATAAGTAAAGTGGCTCTCCAGTTCGACTATACATATAACGTGAAACAAGCTGACGCTTTCGCCACTGAAGTTAAGAATATCAACGTTTATGCCTTTGATGAAAACGGCAAATTCTTTGACTCTTATATCGAAAGCCGAGAAAAGTTTGAGACTGGACACACGATGGAAATTACAGGTCTGAAGGATGGAAAATATACCTTCGTATGTCTGGCTCGCGACCGTCAGGTGATGTCAAGAGCAGAAGATGACGAGATGGAGTTCAGCTTTGCTTCGCTTACACCAGGCGTTTCTACCATCAACGACCTGACCGAAAGGATGGGCAAGGACAATGGCGAAGAAATCAAGAACGACAAGGAGTTTGCAGCCTTATACACAGCAAAGACCCAGGTGGACTTCCAGCGGCTGAACCAAAATGGAAACGAAGGAACAGTAGTGACTTCTACACTCAGTTTAATGAAGTGTACCAAGACTTACCGCATCGTATTGCTCCCTTACGAGAACGACCAGGCGGATTTCAAACCAGAGAATTTCGACGTTCGCATCGAAGGTTCTGCTGCATGGCTCGATCACAATGGAGAGAAAGTGAAGAACGAAGGAATCACCTACTTGCCATACAACATGGAGCGCAGAGCAAACTATGACGGTGCACATACCGAGGTGAATGAAGAACCTGTAGATCAGGCCTTGATTTACGATCTCTCATCTTCTCGTATGTTCGAAAGACAGAGTGACAGACGTGCCGTAAGGGATGGTGACAAAAGCAAATATGATGACAAGCGCATCATTATCACCGACCTGCGCGATAAGGATCATCCTATAGAATTATTCAATCATTCTCTCCCTTGGTTCCTTGCTCTTTGCGGAGAAAAGGTAAACCAGAATTGGGATGATCAGGAATACCTGGACCGTGAAGACCATTACGTTCTGATGTTCTACGTATCGGACAAGAGAGATTACAACATGATCACCAAGGTGAATGTCAATGGTTGGAATGTCAACCTCAAAGATACAGAATTAGGCAATAATCAATAAAGAAAGGAGGACGCTATGAATGACTTCATTAAATTATACGAAAGAAGGAATCGAATCAAGACCTTCTTGATGGCACTCACGGCATTGCTACTCTCGCTTTTAGCCATCAGCGTCTTCACATCATGCGTCTATGACGATTATGGTCCTGGCACTGCCAATGACGACAGCGAGACCTATTTGAATCTCAGTTTTCTGACTTCCTCTCCTACCGAGTCAAGGGCAGCGATGAGCAGAGCTGATGACTTCGACAGCAACCCAGCCAATCCTGCTACGGAAAGCAGCATCCACAGCATCAGAGTTTGGGCTTTCAATTCCAACGCTACAGGTGATGATGCCATTGCAGTAAGCTATAGAGAAGAAATTCTCACCACCCCTGTCAACGGCGAAACTGCCGTAAAGACAGTAAGCATGAAAATTCCTCGCAAATCTGGAGGAAACGAACTTGAGAATCTCGACCTTTTCATTCTGGCAAATGCGGAAAGCATCGAGGGTATTTTCCCAGAAAATACTGCCAACAAGATGTTGACTCGCAAACAGTTGAAGGAAATGGTCATCAAGAGTCAGTTCGGCATCAACGGTGAAGGTAAAGCTCAGGCATCCGAAGTTCCTGCTACAGGACTTCCACTGTCAAGAGTCATCACCCATATCTCTGTAGCAGACCATGTGGCAGATACAGAAACTGCAGCTGCAGCCAAGAGCGTGATCATCCCGTTGGTAAGAGCCATTTCTAAGTTGCACTTCTTCTTCGCAAGAAAGGCTGATGGAGGAACAGAAGAGGCATTGATCACCAAGATAGAATTGAATGAGGACATCATACCGCAAGCCAGTTATGTCTTCCCTGATGCAACCACTTATGCATACCGCGAGACTGCCGGATTCATCTCCACCCAGTATAATGGAACTACCACCTACGTACAGTCAAAGGTGACGCTCGGAGGAGTTTCCAACAGATACATTACCAGTGTTGCAGACCCTACAACTTTCCACAGAGGAAGCAGTGAAAAAGCAGCAGAATATATGACGCGTCTGGATGGAGCCAACTTCGTATCCCAGCACCGTACTTATCTCAGAGAGAGCAACCGACCTATCACAGGTAGAATTTATTTCAAACTGAGTGAGGATTCTCCAGAGCAAAGTACCACCTTCACGATACCTTCCAACATGAAACCTGCAGCACGCAACCACGAGTTGGTAGTCTATGCATACTTCCTCGAAGGCGGCAAGTTGCAAATCAACCCTACCGTACTCGACTGGGAAGATGGCGGAAAGTACAACTATGTAGATAAGGTAGAAATCCATACCGTCGTAGAAGGCGATTATCAAACCCATGACGGAGGCATACAAGTAGCTTTCAATGAGCCTACCTGGGGACCGAAGATTACCTTCGAAAACATCTATACAGGTGGCAGGAAATGGATTCTCCAGAGCAACAATCCAGTCTTCGGATTTGTGATAGCGGGAGACGAAAGTGGAGAAATCAAGAATACCCTGGAGGGCAACGGCAACAAGGAAACCATCAGCTTCTATGTAGTGCCTAAGAAGATTCTTGATATGGCAAATCCACACAACTATCATGCAAATATCTTCTTGACGATCGTTCCAAGCAACAAAGCACTCATCAACGTGGGTGAAGGCGAAGATAAATTGCCAGGAACCTCTACGGAAATCAGTTTTGTTCAAGTGAAGTAATATTTAAAATGACACCATCATGAAGATCAATTATCAATATAACAGAACCTGGAAAGCAATGCTGACCTTCATCATGGGCGTACTCTTATCCGGGTGCGCTGGGGAAGATGCCTTCAACGATACTATCGGAATGGAAGAGAGCCTCAGCATTTATCCACAGGTGACTGATGCCAAGACAAGAGTGGCATCCGACATGAGCCTCAACGAGGCTAAGTTGGATAAACTCGATGTGAAAATCTTTGGTAAAGCCGACGCAACGCTCAAGTTGAGCAAGACGTTGCCAAGCATGACTCAAGGTACTACTGCTACTTTGGACCAGGGCAACTGGAAAGACAAGAACCAGCTGGTAGAAAATGAAACTTACCAGGTTGTTACCATTGCCAATGCCAAGGAATCACTGCAAGGCATCAATGTTCTGAGCGAATTAGCAGGAAAGACCCAGACGGATGCAGACATCTGGAAACCATACCAGACGAATACCAATCCTGGCAAGAACTTCCTGATGAGCAGCACGACCGATTATCTCGTAACAACAGCTGCCCGCCAGACTATCCAAACCAGTCTCTGCCGTGCAGCTGCTAAAATCCTGGTAAAGCTCAACATCAATGTGCCTGGATACACAGTTGGCAATCCAAGTTGGAATTTCCAGAACTACAATACTGCTACCACATTCTTCGGCGAGAACTCTGCCAAGACTTTGGGCAATATGAGTGGAGCTTACGAAAGTGCTATGGGTGAAAACGGAAACTTTACCATTACCACCTACAGCTATGCTACCCAATGGGACAATACGGAGCAGATGCCTAAGTTGATTGTGAAAGTACCGCTGACCAAGATTTCAGAAGATGCTGAAGGAGAAGGAGCCGTTGGCGAAACCACAGACAACTTCTATAGTATACCAGTACGTGACATCAACGAAACAGAGTTGAAACGCAACCATATCTATACCGTCAATGCCAACATTACCAATCGTGGCAGCAGTACTGAAATCGTCTATGGAACCCAGGCGGATATCCAATACGACGTGCTGAAATGGACAGAAGGCGAAGAAACCGTTATCAATGCCGACAAGCATAGTTATCTCCTGGTTACCCCTACCTTCCATATCATGAGAAATGAGAAAGTGGATAACAAGACGATCCAATTCTATGCTTCCGATGCTTGTACTGTCCAAATAGACGAAGTTTATTATTACGACAAGAACGGCACGAAGAAGACGATTAAGTCAGGAAGTGCTTATCCACAAATCAGTCTGAATTTCACCAATGGTCATACAGAGAAGAAAGACCAGGGTATCGTTAATATCCAAGCTAAAGAATTTGTTCCGTTGACCGTAAAATACATCAAGTTTACCATATCCTGCGGTGAAGGAGAAAACAAGAAGACAGAACAGGTAACCATCAAGCAATATCCATTGGAGTACATACAGGCCATTGCAGGATGGTACTCTACCAAGAGTCTGGACGGATGGATTGATTGGCAAGAACATCAAAGTACCCACGAAATCAAGAAGACATCATCTGATGATAACTTCACGGCAAAGGTTTATACCTATGGTAAACTAGAGGAATATAGTGGTTGGTGGTCAGATATCACTGAAGGCACATATATTTGGGAATACAAAGATGCTGGTAGCAAAAAAGCATACAAAGCCACTCTAAGTAAATCCAGAAAAGACCAATCTAACAACAATATGTATGTGGTTCAAATTACAAAAACCAACGGAAACTATACGATTGGACATGTAAACAACATCAATCCAACCACAAAGTTGTCATCAGAAGACGTTGTATCACCTGCTTTTGCTCTGGCGTCTCAGCTCGGTACCGTAACAGTTTTCGACGAAGGAGTCAAGGCATCCAAGCACTGTGATGACTATGTAGAAGTAGGAAAAGACGGAACCCGTTATGAGAATTGGCGACTTCCTACGAAATCGGAAATCAACGTGATCGTAAACTACCAATACGAATCTAATCAGGATGTCGTAACAGAGGTTCTTAGAGGCTATTCATATTGGTCTTTGAGTGGAAACCAGGTTAAAGCAAATTCGAATGGTTCTGGTCAGGGATTCGTACGCTGCGTCCGCGACCTTACACCTGAAGAGGTAACTGCATTAGAAAACAAGAAAGAATAAACCATCACAAAGGAGGCACTATTATGAAACATTTAAAATATTATATGAGTATGATTGCAGGACTGTTGGCTATGCTGACAGCCTGCACAAACGACATGGTTGAGAATGGTCCTTCTGAGCTTTGGGAAAAACAAGGAAACGAATATACCATTACCACTTATGTTGGTATTCCGAGCTATGAGGAGAACCAGACCATAACCAGAAGTCAGACATACGGTAATGAAGGTATTGACCGGGCAGAAGATATCCATCTTTTCTGCTTCGACAAGGACGGTTTCTTCTTAGGACTTGCAAAAGATCTTACGCTTGAAACAACGCCTAAAGGGGATATCCTGGAAAACGGCAGCAGCAATCCGAAAGGCATCAAGGCTACAATACCAAATTCTACCGCAAGAATCCACTTTGTTGCCAATGCTACGTTGGACATCACCCAATCTCCTAAATGGATCGGAATGCATGAAAATATGCTCATGACTTCATTCGAATCAAGCGCTGGAGAAGACCAGGCTCAAAAAATCGTCTATTGGGGATATGTCAAGAAAAGCACGCCGGAGGAGATGAAAGCTTTCCTCAATGGTGGAGCCGACAAGCCTGTGATACATCTCATCAGAGACCGAGCCAAGGTGAAGGTTGAACTGGAAGACGAGGTGGCTAACGAAATTGAAAAGGTGATAGTATCTATCTACGATGGTCAGGAACATGGTACGATTGCTCCATTCAAGACAGACCTCACCTTCCCTGACACCCATGAGATGGCAGTATGGAACCCTGATTATATCACTCCTACCAAAGACCAGAAGACATACCAGGGTTCTGAGGGACAGATGGAGAATATCGCCTATACCTTTGAGAATCGCAATGATGCCAGCAAACCGCTGAAGGTTATTCTCTGGGCAACTTACAAGAACGGTACCCATAAACGTTTCCTCGTGCTTTTGCAGGACAAGGACAACCAGCTCTACCGCATCAAGCGAAACCATATCTATAAGATTAAGGTGAAGAAACTGGATGCTTCATTGGGCTATGACAGCTTTGATGCAGCCGTAAATGGAACACCAGCCAACAACCCTTGGATTGTAGTAGAAGACATTGTACCAGAAGTTTCTGACGGAAAATATACCCTCAGTATCACAAATGGCACCTATATTCTCTTGAACGAGGGAGCTACTGCAGCACAAAGTATTTCCTTCAAGTATGTCGGCGATACCGACATTACCGCAAATGACTTTGAAGCAATTTGGATGAAGAATACCAATTGTGCTATCAATGTGACTCCTGTCATTACATTCAATAATGGCGAAGGAAGCATTCATTATACATTGAGCACCATTGATAATTCCATGAAGGAAGGAATCATCCGCCTGTTGGACAAGAAGCATGGTCTGAGCAGGAATATCCACATCTATACCATCAAGAATATGGAATATGAGTTTGAGTTCCCTGCTACGATGGGTAAGGCTATCAGCGCCACAGCACAACTGAAATTCAAGATTCCGGCTAACTATCCGAAAGAATTGCTTCCAATAGAAATCAAAATCGCTTCTAATGATATCAATCCTCAGAATTGCGGCATAGAAGTAGGTTCTACTGCGGAAGTAGATGGAGGAAAAGGATGGAACAACTGGTTTGTTGTGAAATATGAATCTGCCAGCGTAGTGGGTACGACACAGAGCATTACCATCAAGAACATGAGAGTCAACACATCCGGTACTAAGGGTAAGTTCTATGTGAAAGCCAGCTACTACAACGGAGGCTATATAAACGCAGCAAACGTGAAGACAAAGGCTAAAGAAATTACTTTTACATATAGATAAAAACAACGGATTTTACAGAATCATTAAATATCATTTACTTTTACTAAGAACACCAAATAGCGAAAACTATTTAAACTGGTCGTTGGAGATATAGTTGCCGAGTAGAACTCACCTTCTATAGCTCCACGACATTCATTTTTTGAAAAACTGCACATTTTTGTTGCCTTTTTCAAATTTATTATTTAACTTTGCAAAAAAGAATTGGCTTATGAGATATCGAATTATTATTATCACCGCATTGGTGTTCTCATTGAACATTCTGCAAGCTATCGGACAAAATCGCTCGTTTGTCTATCCTGTGATGCCCGACTCTCTCAAATCCGTAGAACAACGGCTCAATTATCTGGGTCTCCATTATTGGGACAATTTTGACTTCAAGGATACCTTGCAACTCAGCAATGCCAATATCTCAGAACAAGGATTTGTCAATTTCATCGATCTCATTCCTCATTTTACTCCAACTACCGCAGAGCAGAGTGTGCATATCTTTGCTTCAAAAGCTTTTGGGAACCAGAAAAGTAAAGACAAATTCGAGAGCCTCATCGAACATTATCTGGGCAATCCGAAGTCGCCTATGAGGAACGACAAGGTGTATCTTCTTTTCCTCAACGAAATGGAGAAATCAACAGGCTTTGATGAAACAGAAAAGGAGAGGATCGCCTTTAAGATAAAAACGAGGAACAAGAACCTGCCTGGCGACAATGCCCTTGATTTTGTGTTTACTGACAAAAATGGGAATCAACATCAACTGAGTGACTACAAAGACAGAAAGGTCATCCTTTACTTCTATGACCCAGACTGTGACAACTGCCACAGAATCTCGGCATGGCTTGACAAGCAGACCATCCCTGCAGATTACACCTTTCTATCCATATATGCCGACACACGCATCAGCGACAGCTATAGCCTGGAAGCCATGCCTACCATTTATTTACTTGACAAGGGGAACAAAGTAATCTTAAAAGACTGTTCACCTGAAGTTCTTATGCAGGTTATCAACTAAGAACCTGCATATAACTCATTCTACCAAGAAATCAACATTATCGGCATATCTCAGCCCAAAGAAGCCTCTCTTAATGTTCATAATGCATTTTGTTCCAAGAGGCTTTGTTTCTTTGTATGTATCATACCAGAAAGAAATATCTTCATTATCTAATTTAATCTTTACGTAATTTTTCCTTGAACTAGTAGACTTATTTATTTTAATTGATGCCAAATCTATTACAACACCATATTTTTCCTTTACAAGAATCGTTGAGGGTAAATATTTATTTGGCAAAAGTATCAATGCTGGTATTAAAATAAAACATAGCGATGTTTTCAAAAGATATGTCCCCCAAACATTCCAAAAGCCCTCAGAAGTTTTTCTCAAAAAGATCTTTATTAACGCCAATAATATTGAAACAAAATTTACCCCGATTATATCATACATCCATGGGACACATATCGGTAATAAAGTATAACTATGCTGCACTAATATTTCAAGATCTACTACTAAAGCTATAACAGCCATCAACGATATAAAATCAACCCAAAATGGCGCCTTATTAAACAAGCTATGAATTGCCTGCAATTTTCTTTTATACTTTAGCATTATCATTCTACCAGGAAATCAACATTTTCAACAAACCTCTATCCGAAATTTGTATTGTGCGACAAAAGTACAAATAAAAAATGAAATAGAATAACTTTTTTCAAAAAATTACGCTAAAATCTGCCGAATAGCTTAAAATGAGCGATTTATGAGTGTTTCACCTCAATGGAGGTAATGATTTGGCAACAGTGCTATTTTCTGCAATGTGCATAGGATTGCTTGTCAAACAACTCTTATCGTTTGCAAAACTACTAATAAAATTTGGATTATTCTATAAATCCATTATAATTTTTGTTTTTTTTGCTATCCCCTAAATATAACGATTTTTTTGGACTCTTTTTCAGTTTCTTCTAACTATTTCATGTGCCTTTCTGAATAGGGAGTGAATTGTAATGCAAAGCGTTTATGTGCTGCTTTAAGATATGAGTCGTAGGCATGGTCAGAAGGTTATATTTATAAGGTACAATTTTCCATTTTCTTAAGCGGACAATACGCCCTTGTTCGTCTATTCGATAGAAGAAAGTATGATAGTAGTTGTCCAAACATGGATTTTGGTCTTTGTCAAGCCATGAAATTTCTTCAAACACCTCTAATTTTAGAAGTTTACTTTGCTCGTAATATACCCATTTGCTTCTTTGGATATCCTCCATAGGAATATGCCGTTTGCTGTTGAAACTGAACTTTACAAATGTAGGTTTAATTTCGTTCATACCTAATTGTAGAAGATTTCTGCCATATGCATTGCTATAATTTATATTTCTTTCAAGTATATTTTTTTGTTCATAGATTCTCATTTCAAGAACATTTTATTTATGATAAATCTGTATGCCTTTAACATCTGCGATACCCTCAAACATAATGGTTTCGTCATCGACTTTATTGATTTTATTTACGTATTGTCTTCCATTTATGTCATTGAGATATAAGGAATCATTTTGCAAACAATAGGTATATCTGTATAGGGTATCAGCTCGTGAGTATAATTCCACCGTACTATCATTGAAAAATTCAATCTCAGGATAATTGATCTGTCTTTCTCCACCATTCAAAGTCCAATGACCAACCAAATCCTCATTAGTGCAAAATTCGGTATTGTCTATTTTCGGAGCACTGATTGTACTAATTGAAAATAACAACCTAAGAATTAATATTGGTACTATCGGACATAGATAATAAAGCCAAGTTGCTCTTAAGTTCTTTGAAAGTTGAAACATAAATCTCAACAAAGGGAACAAGTAGATAGGATACAAGCAGATGGTTATAAGCATACCATAACGACATATTTTGTCTACATCAGAGCGAACAGGGGCATCAAAGAAGAATATAGAAACATAGCATCCCAAGGGCCATAATATCAGCGAAAATGCCATAAGTATAAAGAACACCTTCTGTAAAATAGTGGGTGTTCCTCCTAATATGCGAGCTATTAGCCCTTTATTTTGTTCTTGTTTTATTTCTTCTTTATTCATATTAAGCATCTTGGCTCGTTATTCTCGATTATCTTTCAACCCCTTTTCCAATTCCTCAATAGTCGGCATAGAAGATTTGAAGTCTTTCGGGAAGAGCTTTGACAGTTGATATTCTGATATACCCATTGGTTCTTTGTATGAATCCAAGGCGTATTTTGCCACCACATTGTCTTTGTCCTTGCAGATGAGCAAACCGATGGTAGGGTTGTCGATGTCGGTCTTGAACTGATGGTTGACGGCTGACACATAGAAACTTAGTTGCCCCAAGAATGATGGATGGAACGACTGGGCTTTTAGCTCAATGACCACATAGGCATGGAGGTGGGCATTGTAAAACAGCAAGTCTGGGAAGAACTCCTGATGACCTACCTCCAAACGAAACTGTCTGCCCATATACGAGAAGCCTTTTCCGAGTTCCAAAAGAAAACGTGTTACATTGTTCACCAATTCTTCCTCAATGTCATGCTCGTCATATT
>USJD01000033.1 GCA_900554835.1 uncultured Prevotella sp.
CTCGTGATTCCCAGAAGGGCATCATCATCGGTCACCAGGGCGTGGCGCTCAAGAAGGTGAACACCGAGAGTAGAAAGGCTTTGGAAAAGTTCTTCGGCAAGAAGATATTCCTGGAAACCTTCGTAAAGGTTGATAAGGATTGGCGCAGTTCTCAGCGAGAACTCGATGCCTTCGGATATAATCCGGAATAACAACTTTCTCCTCCCTGAATGTAATCGAGGGAGTGACTCTCGCCAGAGGAGCGAGGGCCGGAGCAAGGTCAGCTTCGGCAAATTATTAACTTGGATGCAGAGACCACATCCTTGAATACCTCCTAAAAGGAAGGAGGATAATGACTGTTTATGGCAAATTTAGTAGCTATTGTAGGACGCCCTAATGTGGGTAAGTCTACTTTATTTAATCGTTTGACTCAATCACGTCGCGCTATCGTTAGTGATACTGCCGGTACTACTCGTGACCGTCAGTATGGTAAGTGCAGTTGGAATGGTAGAGAATTTTCTGTAGTGGATACGGGAGGTTGGGTTGTTAAATCTGATGATATTTTTGAAGATGCTATCCGTAAGCAGGTGTTGGTAGCTACAGAAGAGGCTGATTTGGTTCTCTTTCTGGTGGATGTAAATACTGGTTTGACGGACTGGGATGAGGATGTTGCGCTTATTCTCCGTCGTGCCAAATTGCCTGTAATCCTCGTAGCCAACAAAGTAGATAATAGTGCAGAATATTATCAGGCTGCTGAGTTTTATAAATTAGGATTGGGTGATCCTCAGTGTATTAGTGCTGCTACTGGTGGTGGTACTGGTGATTTACTGGATATGATTTTGGATAAACTCCAGGATAATCCAGAGGAAAGTATCGATGAAGATATTCCACGTTTTGCAGTTGTTGGTCGTCCTAATGCCGGTAAGAGCAGTATTATTAATGCGTTTATTGGTGAGGATCGTAATATCGTGACTGAAATTGCAGGTACGACTCGTGATAGTATCTATACGAGATATGATAAATTCGGCTTTGATTTTTATTTGGTGGATACTGCTGGTATTCGTCGTAAAAACAAGGTGAGTGAGGATCTGGAGTTCTATTCCGTTATGCGTTCCATCCGTGCGATAGAAAATAGTGATGTGTGTATCTTGATGCTTGATGCTACCCGTGGTATTGAGACTCAGGATATGAATATTTTCCAGTTGATCCAGAAGAATAATAAGAGTCTGGTGGTTGTAGTGAATAAATGGGACTTAGTAGAGGAAAAGAATCAAAAGGTTATCGATACCTTCGAGAATGCAATCCGCAAGCGTATGGCTCCATTCGTTGACTTCCCTATCATCTTTGCTTCTGCTTTGACTAAGCAGCGTATTTTCAGAGTTTTGGAAACTGCTAAGCAGGTTTATCAGAACCGTAAGGTTCACATCGGAACTTCTAAACTGAATGAGGTGATGCTTCCTATCATTGAGGCTTTTCCTCCTCAGAGTGTCAAGGGTAAATACATTAAGATCAAATATTGTACACAGTTGCCTAACACAACGATTCCGTCGTTTGTGTTCTATGCCAACTTACCACAGTATGTGAAGGAGAATTATCGTAGATTCTTGGAGAACAAGATTCGCGAGAACTGGTCTTTGCATGGCTGTCCAATTAATATTTTTATCCGTCAAAAGTAATTGGAGCTAAGATGAAGAAATTCTTGTTTTTCATGATATTGGGCATTGGATTGACATTTGCTTCGTGTAAGAAGGAAACTCCTGATCCAGGTTATTTTGCCGGGATTGCAGCCAAGGGTTATTATGACTTGCTCTTAGAGGGGAAATATAATGATTTTGTGGCTGGATACAATCAGCCGAATCGTATTTCTAAAGGTTATCATGAGCAATTGTTGCTGAATGCCCGGATGTTTATGGAGCAACAGCAAGAAGAACATAAGGGACTGGCTGGTGTTCATGTCCTGCATGCCAAGGCTGATACTGCTCGCCATGTGGCTGATGTTTTCTTACAGATGGTATATGGTGATAGTACTAAAGAACAGGTAGTTGTGCCTATGGTACTGGTCCATGGTGATTGGAAAATGAGATGAAAATAAAAAAGCTATCAGCTCTTTGCTGGTAGCTTTTTTATTTTCTGTATTATTATGGTTTCGCTTCTTTCATTTCTACTTCCTTTACCTTACGGAAGAGGTCTGAAGCAAAGACAAGGTCGTTCAGCTTTTCATTTGTGGATGAAATGACTTCATCCTTGTTGCCTTGCCATTCTTTTTTCCCTTGGTAGATAAAACAAATATTTTCACCGATACCCATTACAGAGTTCATATCGTGGGTATTTATGATGGTTGTCATGTTGTAATCCTTGGTGATGCCTGAGAGTAATTCGTCTATGACCAATGATGTTTTTGGGTCAAGACCAGAGTTTGGCTCGTCACAGAACAAATACTTGGGATTCATGACAATAGCGCGTGCGATGGCAACACGCTTCTGCATACCTCCAGAAATCTCACCTGGAAATTTGTGCTGGGCATCAATCAGGTTTACGCGGTCAAGACATTCCTGAGCTCTTTTTACTCTTTCCTTGTAATTCATGTTGGAAAACATGTCGAGTGGAAACATCACGTTTTCTAAAACCGGCAAGGAATCGAAGAGTGCTGCGCTTTGGAAAATCATGCCCATCTCTCGGCGCATGAATACCTTTTCTTTCTTGGACATCTGTACGAAATTGCGCCCGTCATAGAGAACTTCACCACTTGTTGGTTCTAACAATCCAACAAGATTTTTCATCAAGACAGTCTTACCTGAGCCGCTTTGACCAATAATCAAATTGGTTTTTCCGGTCTCAAATACCATATTTATATTGTTGAGAACAGTCTTGTCACCGAAAGACTTAGTCAAGTTTTTAACTTCAATCATAATCTTAAAAATAATTTGAGGTATTTGAGTTGTTATGAAAGCACTTGTGTAAGGAATACGTCAGAGAAGAGTATTAAAACACTTGAGCTGACTACTGCATCCGTAGATGCTGTACCTACTTCTACTGAACCTCCTTCCACCGTATAACCGAAAAAGGATGATACACTGGCGATGATGTATGCAAAAAACAAACTCTTGATGATACTCATCCATACAAACCATTGATTGAATGAATGCTGGAGTCCTAATGTCAGGTCGTCAGGAGGCAAAATATGTCCGATATAAGCAGTACCATAGGCACCAATAATGCCCATGCCAGAACTGAAAATTACCAGAAAAGGCATGATGGTAACCAAACCTAAGATTTTAGGTAAGATCAAATAACATGCAGAATTTACCCCCATGATATCCAGCGCATCAATCTGTTGGGTTACTCTCATGGTTCCCAGTTCTGATGCAATATTGGAACCTACCTTTCCGGCAAGAATCAGACACATGATACTGGAAGAAAACTCCAGCAGCATGATTTCTCGTGTGGTATAACCAGATACCCATCTTGGCATCCAAGGACTTTGGATGTTTAATTTCATCTGAATACAAATCACTGCTCCTATGAAAAATGAAATGAGCAGTACGATGCCAATGGAGTTGACACCCAACTGTGACATTTCTTTCACATATTGTTTCAGAAACATGCGCATACGCTCAGGACGTGAAAAAGCGCGCCCCATTAAAATAAGATATTTACCGAAGGTGGTAAGCCATTTTGATATTAACATGCTAATAAATCTCTGTTTGATGGTGCAAAAGTAACCAAAATCCTCTAAAAAACTACTATATAATGAATAGTTTTTTGATTTTATAAGTGATATTTGCTTGTTTTTTAGTATTTTTGCACCAAAAATGCGGAGAATGAATAGTTCTTCACTCTAAAAATGCAAATTATGGACGAAATAATTAATAATCAACAGCAATCGGATAGTAGCGATAAACTGGTTCTCAGAACTGAGGGTTTGGTGAAACGTTATGGTAAAAGAACTGTCGCCAATGGTGTTACCATCAATGTGAAGCAGGGAGAAATCGTAGGTTTGCTTGGACCAAATGGTGCAGGTAAGACAACTTCTTTCTATATGACTACAGGTTTGGTTGTACCTAATGAAGGTCATGTTTATCTGGGTGATCAGGATATTACCAATTATCCTGTGTATAAACGCGCCCGTGCAGGTATTGGCTATTTGCCTCAGGAGGCAAGTGTCTTTCGGAAAATGAGTGTGGAGGACAATATATTGTCTGTACTGGAAATGACGGGTAAACCACGCAGCTATCAGTTGGAAAAGTTGGAAAGTCTGATTAATGAATTCCGTCTCAACAAGGTCCGCAAAAACAAGGGTGATCAGTTGTCTGGTGGTGAACGTCGTCGTACCGAGATAGCCCGTTGTCTTGCCATTGATCCGAAGTTCATTATGTTGGATGAACCTTTTGCCGGTGTCGATCCTATTGCTGTAGAAGATATTCAGCATATTGTCTGGCGTCTTAAATACCGCAATATAGGAATCCTGATTACCGACCATAATGTACAGGAGACGCTGACTATTACCGACCGTGCCTATCTTTTGTTTGAAGGTAAAATCCTGTTTCAGGGTAAGCCGGAGGATTTGGCAACCAATAAGGTGGTTCGTGAGAAGTATTTAAGTAATAGTTTTGTGCTTCGTAAGAAAGACTTCCAGCTCATTGATGAGCAGAAAAGAGCCAAAGAAGCAGAGGAAGATGGTTAAAAAAACAAATTTTTCTCTTATATATTAGGTATATTCACGAATTATGCGTAATTTTGCAAGCCAATCGTGTTGACGAACTATTAAAATATTAAGAAGGAAATAATTAATAATATAAAAACAAAACATCAAGATGAAAATTTCATTTGAAAATCCTGACAAGATTAATGGTCTTTTGACCCTCGTTGTCGAAGAGGAGGATTACAAGAATGATGTCGAGAAGACATTGAAGGACTATCGTAAGAAAGCTAACGTTCCTGGTTTCCGTCCAGGTCAGGCTCCTATGGGCATGATTAAGCGTCAGTTTGGTGCATCTGTAAAGATGGAGGCTGTAAACAAGCTCGTAGGTCAGCAGATTTACAAGTATGTACAGGACAATAATATCCAGATGCTCGGTGAGCCTCTCCCATCAGAGAAGCAGGAGCCAGTTGATATTGAGAAGGATGGTCCTTATACATTCATGTTTGACATCGCTGTTGCTCCAGAGTTCAAGGTTGCTCTTTCTGGTCGTGATAAGGTAGATTACTACAATATCACTGTTGATGATAAGATTCTTGATCAGCAGGTAGAAATGTACGCTTCTCGTTCTGGTAGCTATGAGAAGGCTGAGGTTTATCAGGAGAATGATATGTTGAAGGGTGACTTGCGTGAGTTGGATGAGAATGGTAACACCAAGGAAGGTGGCATTACTGTAGAGGGTGCCATGATGATGCCAAGCTACATTAAGGTAGAAGAGCAGAAGAACCTTTTCAATGATGCAAAGGTAGGTGATATCATCACATTCAATCCTAAGAAGGCTTATCCAGATAACGATACAGAGGTAGCTCAGCTCTTGAAGATTGAGCGTGATTCTGTGAAGGATTTGGAGTCTGAGTTCAGCTATCAGGTTACAGAAATCCAGCGTTTCAAGAAGCATGAGGTAAACGAGGAACTCTTCAAGTTGGCTCTTGGTGAGGATACAGATGTGAAGGACGAGGCTGCTTTCCGTGCTAAGATTGCTGAGGGCTTGCAGGCACAGTTGGTAGGCGACTCTGATTATAAGTTCCTCCTTGATGTTCGTGCTCATTGCGAGAAGAAGGTTGGCAAGTTGGAATTCCCAGATGCATTGTTGAAGCGTATCATGTTGGCTAACAACAAGGATAAGGGCGAGGACTTCGTAGAGAAGAACTACGAGGAGAGCCTTAAGGAGTTGACTTGGCATTTGATCAAGGAGCAGCTTATCAAGGCTCAGGATATCAAGATTAACGACGAAGATGTCAAGGAGACTGCAAAGGAAGCAGCTCGTGCACAGTTCGCTCAGTATGGTATGACCAACATTCCTGAGGAGTATGTTGAGAACTATGCAAATGAGATTCTCAAGAAGGGTAACTCTACTGAGGCATTGGTAGATCGTGCTATCGACCGTAAGTTGGCTGCAACATTGAAGACTGTTGTTAAGTTGAACGAAAAGGAGATTTCTGTTGAGGATTTCAACAAGATGATGCAAGAATAATATTTTTTTAGAAAAAATATCAGATTTATTTCGAGGTTATCGACTTTTTTTATTATCTTTGTTCCACAGAACGAGATATAGAGGTCGATAACCTCGATTTTCGTATATAAATTTGAATAATAAATGATGTAATATGAACGATTTTAGAAAATATGCAACCAAGCATCTTGGCATAAATGGAATGGTGCTTGATGATGTCATCAAGTCGCAGGCTAAGTATTTGAATCCTTATATTCTGGAGGAACGTCAGCTCAATGTAACGCAGATGGATGTTTTCTCTCGTCTGATGATGGATCGTATTATCTTCTTGGGTACAGAGATTGATGACTATACGGCAAATACACTTCAGGCACAGTTGCTTTATTTGGATTCTGTAGATAGCGGCAAGGATATTTCAATCTATATTAATAGCCCTGGTGGTAGCGTAACTGCAGGTTTGGGCATTTATGACACCATGCAGTTTATTTCTTCAGATGTGGCAACTATCTGTACAGGTATGGCTGCTTCTATGGGTGCAGTTCTTCTTGTTGCTGGTCAAGAGGGCAAGCGTTCTGCTTTGCCTCATAGCCGTGTGATGATTCATCAGCCACTCGGTGGTGTTCAGGGTCAGGCTTCTGACATCGAGATTGAAGCAAAGGAAATTCAAAAATTCAAGAAAGAATTATATACGATTATTTCTAACCATTCTCATACTCCATACGAGAAAGTTTGGGCAGACAGTGATAGAAATTACTGGATGACAGCAGAAGAGGCAAAGGAATATGGTATGATTGATTCTGTTTTGGTACGAAAATAATATATATATATAATAAGGTATGCCAAAGAAAGTATGTAGCTTCTGTGGACGTAGTGAATCTGAGGTGAAATTGCTGATCACTGGTGTCAGTGGTTTTATCTGTGAGGATTGTGCCCGTCAGGCCTGGGATATAGTACAGTCAACAGGAGTTTTAAAGGATGATAAATCAAGTTCTTTTGAACTGAAAGATGTTCCAAAGCCTGTTGAAATCAAAAAATATCTTGATGAGTATATAATAGGTCAGGATGAGGCTAAGCGCTATTTGTCAGTTTCTGTCTATAACCATTACAAGCGTTTGCAGCAGCAGAAGACTGATGATGGCGTGGAAATCGAAAAGAGTAATATTATTATGGTAGGAAGCACGGGTACTGGTAAGACTCTTCTTGCCAGAACCATAGCCAAGATGCTGGACGTTCCTTTTACCATTGTAGATGCCACTGTTTTTACAGAAGCAGGTTATGTGGGTGAGGATGTAGAGAGCATCTTGAGCCGATTGCTTCAGGTTGCCGACTATGATGTTGCTGCAGCAGAAAGAGGTATTGTCTTTATTGATGAGATAGATAAGATTGCACGTAAGAGTGATAATCCTTCTATTACCCGTGATGTAAGTGGTGAAGGTGTGCAGCAGGGTTTGCTGAAACTTTTGGAAGGAACGATGGTCAATGTTCCACCAAAGGGAGGAAGAAAGCATCCTGATCAGGATTACATCCATGTGGATACAAGAAATATCCTCTTTATCTGTGGTGGTGCTTTTGATGGCATAGAGCAGAAGATAGCCCAGCGCCTCAATACACATGTCGTTGGTTATAATTCAGTTCAGAATGTCAGAAACATCGATAAGTCTGATTTGATGAAATATATCCTGCCACAAGACTTGAAGTCTTTTGGTCTGATACCTGAAATCATTGGTCGTTTGCCAGTTCTTACCTATCTGAATCCACTGGATCGAGCAGCTTTGCGCAAGATTTTGGTAGAACCAAAGAATTCTATTGTGAAGCAGTATGTTAAACTGATGGAGATGGATGGTATAGAATTGACTTTCGATGAGGATGCGTTGGATTGTATAGTTGATAAGGCTGTAGAATACAAATTGGGTGCTCGTGGACTCCGTTCTATTGTTGAAGCAATCATGATGGATGCCATGTTTGAGATTCCATCCAAGAAAGTTAAGAAGTTTAAGGTGACTTTGGAATATGCAAAGTCACAATTAGATAAGGCTCATTTGCAAAAATTGGAGTCAGCATAAAAGTTCAATGGGCTAATCCCCCATTGGACTTATACCATAGAACATAAAATAGATTTTAATTGATAAGTTGAATATGGCAGAACAGGTTAATCTTACAGGTCAGCTTAAGCGCTATTTCGGTTTTGATAAGTTTAAAGGCGAGCAGGAAGCTATCATCAGAAATCTGATGAGTGGCCATGATACATTTGTGCTTATGCCTACTGGAGGTGGAAAGAGTTTGTGTTATCAGTTGCCTTCTCTCATCATGGAGGGAACGGCCATTGTCATTTCTCCATTGATAGCATTGATGAAAAATCAGGTAGATGTCATCAATGGTCTCAGTGAAGATGATGGTGTGGCACATTATTTGAACTCTTCCCTCAACAAATCGGCAATAGAAAAGGTGAAGGAAGATATCCTGTCTGGGAAAACCAAGCTCCTCTATGTGGCTCCTGAGTCTTTGACAAAAGGGGATAATGTGGATTTCTTGAAGACCGTCAAGATTTCCTTCTATGCCGTTGATGAAGCTCATTGTATTTCTGAATGGGGACATGATTTCCGTCCAGAATATAGGCGAATCCGTCCGATTATCAATGAGATTGGTAATGCGCCTGTTATTGCCCTTACTGCCACGGCTACAGATAAAGTGCGAACTGATATCAAGAAAAATCTGGGTATTGCGGATGCCAAGGAATTTAAGAGTTCCTTTAATCGCGCCAACTTATATTATGAGGTACGCCCAAAGCTAAAGGATATTGATAGACAGATTATCATGTTCATCCGTCAGCATCCTGGCAAGAGCGGTATCATTTATTGCTTGTCTCGCAAGAAAGTTGAGGAATTGGCTGAGATATTAAAGGCCAACGAGATAAAGGCAGCTCCATATCATGCTGGTCTGGATTCTGCTACTCGTTCTCAGACTCAGGATGATTTTCTGATGGAGAAAATCGATGTAATCGTGGCCACCATAGCCTTTGGTATGGGTATTGACAAACCAGATGTCCGTTTTGTAATCCATTACGATATTCCAAAGAGTCTGGAAGGATATTATCAGGAAACTGGTCGTGCCGGCCGAGATGGTGGTGAAGGTATATGTATTGCCTTTTATGCCCGAAAAGACTTGAGGAAACTGGAGAAGTTTATGGAAAACAAGCCTGTGGCTGAGCAAGATATTGGCAGACAATTATTGCAGGAAACAGCTGCTTATGCTGAGTCTTCTGTTTGCCGTAGAAAGATGCTTCTCCATTATTTCGGTGAGGAATATACTGAGGAAAATTGCCATAACTGCGACAACTGTCTGCATCCTACAACGAAGATCGAGGCGAAGGATGCTCTCTTGGTTGTACTTCAGGCCGTAGCTGCGGTCAAGGAGAATTTCCGTCAGGAGTATATTATCGACTTTGTGAAAGGTAGAGGTACGGATGACATTGTATCTCATAAGCACAACGATCTGGAAGAATTCGGTGCAGGTGAAGATATGGATAATAAATTGTGGAATCCAGTCATTCGCCAGGCCTTGCTTTGTGGCTATCTCAAGAAAGACGTTGAGAATTATGGACTTCTTAAACTCACTGCTGCGGGTAAGAGATTCATCAAGAATCCTGAGTCTTTTATGATTGTTGCAGATAAGGAGTTTAAGGAGGATTACGAATCTGAAAACAGTAGCGAAGGTAGTTGTGGGGCTTTGGATCCGCAATTATATGCTATGTTGAAGGATTTGCGCAAGAATTTTGCCAAGAAGCACAAACTGCCTCCGTATGTCATCTTCCAGGATGTTTCATTGGAGCAGATGGCTACTATGTATCCTGTCAATATGCAGGAACTTCAGAATGTCCAGGGCGTCGGTGCAGGTAAGGCAAAACGCTTTGGTAAGGAATTCTGCGAGTTGATCAAGAAATATTGTGAGGATAATGAGATAGAACGTCCGGAAGAACTCCGTGTACGTACAGTTGCCAAGAAGTCTATGCTGAAAGTGTCTATCATTCAAAGCATCGATCGCCAGATTGATTTGGATGATTTGGCAGAGGCAAAAGGTTTGGAGTTCGAGGAACTTCTTGACGAGATAGAAGCCATAGTCTATAGCGGAACCAAGTTGAATATCGATTATTTCATAGACGAAGTCGTAGATGATGATCATGTAGATGACATTTATGACTACTTTATGGAAAGCGAAACTGATGACTTGAATACTGCTGTAGAAGAGCTTGGAGAAGATTATTCTGAGGATGAAATTAGACTCGTGAGAATCAAGTTCTTGTCGGAACAAGCCAACTAATCACGTTAAATAGCTTTAATAAGGTAAGAAAATCGTAAAAAGTGCGTCTTATCTGAAATATTATTGCTAAATTTGCACGCAATAAATTTTTAAAAGGTTACAATATGTCATCATTTGTTGCAGATAAAATTGTAATGGACGGTCTCACTTACGACGACGTCCTTCTTATCCCTGCTTATTCAGAGGTACTGCCCAAGACGGTAGAGTTGCAAACCAAATTTTCTCGTAACATCGAGTTGAATGTTCCATTCGTTACAGCAGCGATGGACACTGTTACCGAGGCTTCAATGGCGATTGCTATCGCCCGTGAAGGTGGTATCGGTGTGATTCACAAGAACATGACCATTGAGGAGCAAGCTCGTCAGGTTGCTATTGTGAAGCGTGCTGAGAATGGTATGATTTATGACCCTGTCACCATCCGTCGTGGCAGTACAGTGAAGGATGCTCTTGATATGATGCATGATTATCATATCGGTGGTATTCCTGTAGTTGATGACGAGAATCACTTGGTTGGTATTGTTACAAACCGTGACCTTCGTTTCGAGCGTCATTTGGACAAGAAGATTGACGAGGTCATGACAAGTGAAAATCTTGTAACTACACATCTTCAGACAGACTTGATTGCAGCTGCTCAGATTCTTCAGGAAAATAAAATTGAGAAGTTGCCAGTAGTTGACAACGCTAATCATCTTGTTGGTTTGATTACCTATAAGGATATCACCAAGGCTAAGGATAAACCGATGGCTTGCAAGGATGAGAAGGGTCGTCTCCGTGTGGCTGCAGGTGTGGGTGTCACTGTAGATACTTTGGATCGTGCGAAGGCTTTGGTTGAAGCTGGTGCAGATGCTATCGTCATTGATACTGCCCATGGTCATTCTAAGGGTGTGATTGAGAAGTTGCATCAGGTAAAGGCTGCTTTCCCTAACGTAGATGTTGTCGTTGGTAATGTTGCAACAGGTGCTGCTGCTAAGTATCTGGTTGAAAACGGTGCCGATGGTGTGAAAGTGGGTATTGGTCCTGGTTCTATCTGTACTACTCGTGTGGTTGCAGGTGTAGGTGTTCCTCAGTTGAGTGCTATCTATGATGTATATTCTGCATTGCAGGGCACAGGTGTTCCATTGATTGCTGATGGTGGCCTCCGCTATTCAGGTGATGTTGTTAAGGCATTGGCTGCTGGTGGTAGCTGCGTGATGATTGGTTCACTTGTTGCAGGTACCGAGGAAAGTCCTGGTGATACTATTATCTTCAACGGTCGTAAGTTCAAAAGCTATCGTGGTATGGGCTCTTTGGAAGCTATGGAGCAGAAGAATGGTTCTAAGGACCGTTATTTCCAGGGTGATACAAAGGATGTGAAGAAATTGGTTCCAGAAGGAATCGCAGGTCGTGTTCCTTACAAGGGAACTGTTCAGGAGGTTATCTACCAGTTGATTGGTGGTTTACGTTCAGGTATGGGCTATTGTGGTGCTGCCACTATCGGAAATCTTCACAATGCGAAGTTTACCCGTATTACTAATGCTGGTGTATTGGAGAGCCATCCACATGATATCACAATCACAAGTGAGGCTCCAAACTATAGTCGTCCAGAATAATTAATTTGATATGAAATTTTATGCGCTGATTTCTGCTATGCTTCTCTCGGGGAGCATAGCTTTTGCTCAAAATGATCCTACAGTTATGACGATTAACGGCAAGCCTGTTACTCGTTCTGAATTTGAGTACTCTTATAATAAGAACAACTCTAATGGCGTCATTGATAAGAAAACCGTAAAGGAGTATGTTGATTTGTTTGTCAACTACAAGTTGAAGGTTTTGGCGGCATTGGATGCAAAGGTTGATACCTTGTCTTCTTTTAAGAAGGAATTCGAAACTTATAGAGATCAACAGGTGAGACCATCTTTTATCACATCGGATGATGTGGAGAAAGAAGCGCGTAAGATTTATAAAGAAACTCAAGAGCGTATAGATGGAGCAGGTGGTATGGTTAAGCCTGCTCACATCTTGATTTTACTTAACCAGAAAGCTACTCCTGCAGAGCAGAATGCTGCCAAGGCAAAGGCTGATTCTATTTATAAGGTCTTGAGCCGTGGTGCTGATTTTGCAGAGATGGCTAAGAAATATTCTGATGACAAGGGAACTGCCCAGAAGGGTGGTGAGTTGCCTTGGATTACAAGAGGTCAGACTGTCAAGGCTTTTGAGGATGCTGCTTATTCCATGAAGGTGGGTAAGTTGCATGCTCCTGTATTGTCTGAGTTTGGCTACCATATCATTAAATTGAATGGTAAGCAGAATTTCTATCCTTATGACTCCTTGAAGAATGATATTTATCGTTTTATTGATGCAAGGGGAATCAGAGAAAGAATTATTGATGAGAAATTGGATTCTTTAGTTAAAGACGAGCAATCTGCTTCGGCCAAGGAAACTTTGCTGGAGAAGAAGGCTGAAGAGTTGTCTGCTAAGGATTCTGACTTGAAATATCTGATACAGGAATATCACGATGGTCTCTTGTTGTATGAGATCAGCAATCGTCTTGTATGGGATAAGGCGGCAAAAGATGAAAAGGGATTGGCTTCCTATTTTGCCAAGAATAAGAAGAAATATAAGTGGGAACAGCCTCGCTTTAAGGGTATTGCTTATCATGTGAAGGATGAGGCTGATATCAAGGCGGTTAAAAAGAGTGTAAAGGGTAAACCTTTTGCTGAATGGGCTGAAATCCTGCGTAATACTTTCAATAAGGATTCCGTGATTCGTATCCGAGTTGAAAAGGGTATATTTAAGAAAGGTGATCATGCATTGGTAGATAAGATGGTTTTCCATAAGGATACTACGGTGCAGGCTGTCAAGGATTATCCTTTTGATGCCACTTTTGGAAAAGTTCTGAAAAAGGCCCCGGAGGATTATACTGACGTGAAGGCTTTGGTTGTTGCCGACTATCAGGACCAGTTGGAGAAAGATTGGGTGGCAACATTAAGAAAAAAATATCCTGTATTTGTGGACGAGAAGGTCCTGGATACAGTCAATAAACATTAAAAAAGAAAATTCATGAATCTTGAAAATAAAATAGGGTTAGCATTTGTTGCTTTGTTGTTCTTGGTTGGTATTTCTGCTAATGCCAACAAAGCTTTGCGTGGTTTTGCTGCGCAGGATGCTGACTCTTCTCAAGTGGATACAACTCCTGGTGACAGTCAGGTGATCAATGAAGCCAGTGTTGTGGATGAGGTGATATGGGTAGTAGGTGACGAACCTATCTTGAAGTCTGAGGTTGAAGCTACCCGTTTGCAGAGTGAGGCTGAAGGAATCAAGTATGCTGGTGATCCAGATTGTTCTATTCCAGAGCAGATTGCCCTTCAGAAACTGTTCTTGCACCAGGCGGCTATCGATAGTATTGAGGTATCGGAGTCGGAGGTTATGAATGGTATTGATGAGCAAATCAATTACTGGGTTTCGCTGGCGGGTTCTCGTGAGAAATTGGAGGAATATAGAAAGCAGAGCATCTCACAGATGCGCCAATCCATGCATGATGATTTCAAGAATCGTCAGCTGATTCAGAAGATGAAGGAAGAATTGGTCAAGGATATCAAGGTTTCTCCTGCACAGGTGAGACAGTATTTCAAGAATCTTCCTGCCGACAGCATACCTTTTGTGCCAACAGAAGTGGAGGTGGAAATATTGACCAACCAGCCTAAGATTTCCATGGAGGAAATCACTCGTGTCAAGAACGAGCTGCGTGAATTTACCGATCGTGTCAATAAGGGTGAAACTTCTTTTGCCACCTTGGCGCGTCTTTATTCTGAAGACCCGGGCTCTGCACGTATGGGTGGTGAAATGGATTATGTAGGTCGTGGTATGTTGGATCCTGCATTCGCCAATGTAGCGTTCAACTTGACTGACCCTAAGAAGATTTCCAAAATCGTAGAGTCTGAGTTCGGTTATCATATCATCCAATTGATTGATAAACGAGGTGATAAAATCAAGGTCCGCCACATTCTTCTGAAGCCAAACGTATCTCAGGAGGCCATTGACAAGTCTTTGTCAAGATTGGATTCAATAGCTACCGACATCAGAAACAAGAAGTTCACATTCGAGGATGCAGCTACGGTCATTTCTGATGATAAGGATACCCGTTCCAATAAGGGTTTGATGGCCAATACAACTCAGGGAGGAACCCGTACATCCCGATTCCAGTTGAAAGATCTTCCTACAGAGGTGGCTCGTGCCATTGATACGATGAAGGTAGGAGAAATCTCCGCCCCTTTCACCATGATCAATTCCAGAGGTAAGACAACTTGTGCTATCGTGAAACTTCTCAATAAAGTGGAAGGACATCGTGCTACCATTACTGAGGATTTCCAGGTGATGAAGGATGTCGTCTTGGCTAAAGAACGTGAGAAGACTTTGCATGATTGGGTGGTTGATAAGATCAAGCGTACTTATGTGCGCATGAACGATCGCTACAAAAATTGTAAATTTGAATATCAAGGCTGGGTTAAATGATAAGTAAGAATTTTCTTAATAACAATAACAGGCATAGAATCAAGCTTCTGCTGATTCTATGCCTATTTGGGTTTTGTTTGGTGCAAGCCATGCAGAGCCCCAAGAGAAAGGCGAAGCGCCCACAGGGCGACCGTGTTTATCTTCTTCATGCGGATGAGTTGAAGTATGATATGTTTGGTAGTAATCCTGATGCACAGATTGTCAAGGGTAAGGTCTCGTTCCTTCATCAGGGGGCGCATCTTACTTGTGACAGTGCCTATTTTTACCAAAACACCAATTCGGTGAAAGCGTTCGGTCATGTGCATTTCCGTCAGGGGGATACCTTGTCCTTGGTTTGTGATAGGGCTGAATACGATGGTTTGATGCAGATGATGAGGGCTCGCAATAATGTGGTCCTGCACCATCGCAGACAAGTTCTGCGTACCGATAGCTTAGATTATGACCGTTTGTATGAAATGGCCAACTTCTTCGAAGGTGGAACGTTGATTGATGGCAAGGACCGCCTTGTATCAGATTGGGGTGAATATCATACAAAGACCCGAGAGGCTAAGTTTGTCTTCAATGTGAAACTTCGTAGCGGAAAGGATCTGGTGACTACCGATACCTTATATTATGATGTAAGGAAATCAACTGCCCACATGGTAGGTCCTTCCAAAATTGTCTCAGGCTCCAGTGTGGTTAATACCAAGGATGGATATTATGATACAAAGACCGATCATGCCCAGTTGTATGGTCGTTCCACTTTAGTGGATAAGGACAAAACCATTACGGGTGATAGTCTGTATTATGTGAAAGACGGAAACAGTCAGGGTTTCGGTAATGTGATTTACAATGATAAGAAAAATCGCAATTCACTTCATTGCAACTATTTGCGTTATAATGAGAAGACAGGTTATGGCTTTGCCACCCGCAATCCGGTAGCTATTGATTATTCACAGAAAGATACTTTGTGGGTGCATTCAGATACCATGAAGATTTATACCTTTCATATCAATACAGACTCAGTCTATCGCAAGGTGCATGCCTACAGCAAGGTGCGAGCTTACCGGCAGGATGTTCAGGCGGTTTGTGATTCCATGGTATTTAATTCTCAGGATTCATGCATGACCATGTATAAGGACCCGATTGTATGGAATCTGAATCGTCAACTCCTTGGAGAAGAAATCAAGGTTTACATGAATGACTCTACGGTGCGCATGGCTCATGTTATCGGGCAGGCACTCTCTGTGGATGTGATGCCAGATAGCGTGCATTTCAATCAGGTAACTTCCAAGGAGATGAAGGCTTACTTTGAAAACGGACAGGCACGGATGGGCGAGTCTATCGGTAATGTCCAGACCATCTATTTTCTTACCAATGATAAGGATAGCTCACTGGTTGGCATGAATTATATGGAGACCGATACGATGAGAATGTACTTGTCTCCAGAACGTCAGTTGCAGAAAATATGGTCAAATAAGTCTGTAGGCACATTCTATCCGATTACCCAGGTGCCGCCAGCCAAGTTGAAACTCCCTAATTTCGCTTGGTTTGACGATATCCGCCCCAAGGATAAAAATGATATTTTCGTATGGAGAGGCAAGAAGCAAGACCAGCAGTTGAAGGTGATCAAGCGCCATGCTGCGCCTTTGCAGGTACTTTCTAGTAAAAAGAGCGAGATGCCTGTGAAAACAGAGTCATCTCGATGATTTTGAAAAAGTAATATTATAAAAGATGAGCGATATCATTCAATTATTGCCTGATTCTGTCGCCAATCAAATTGCAGCGGGAGAAGTCATCCAGCGTCCAGCTTCTGTGATTAAGGAGCTGGTGGAAAACGCTGTTGATGCGGGTGCTAAAAAAATAGATGTAGCCGTTGTGGATGCCGGTCGAACCAGTATTCAGGTGATCGATGATGGAAAGGGCATGTCGGAAACGGATGCCCGACTGGCCTTTGAGCGCCATGCCACTTCCAAGATTCGCCAGGCAGAAGACCTGTTTAATCTGCATACCAATGGATTCCGTGGTGAGGCATTGGCTTCTATCGCAGCCGTAGCTCAGGTCGTTCTGAAATCTCGTCAGGAAAGCGATGATGTCGGAACCCAGTTGTCCATCTCCGGTTCACGTTATGAGGGACAGGAAGCTTGTTCTTGTGCCGTGGGAAGTATATTCTCGGTGAACAACCTTTTCTATAATGTTCCGGCACGCCGCAAATTCCTGAAGTCCAATTCCACGGAATTAAATAATATCCTGACAGCATTTGAGCGCATCGTACTGGTCAATCCGCAGATAGCCTTTACGCTTCACAGCAACAATACTGAATTGTTTAATCTGAAGGCAGGTAATCTGAGGCAGCGCATCATCGACGTGTTTGGAAAGCGCATCAATCAGGATCTTTTGCCGGTCAATGTAGAGACGACCATGTGTAAGATTTCCGGTTTTGTGGGAAAGCCAGAAGCTGCACGCAAGAAAGGTGCCCATCAGTTCTTCTTCGTGAACGGACGATATATGAAGCATCCTTATTTCAATAAGGCGGTGATGACAGCCTACGACAGATTGGTTCCACAGGGCGAACAAGTGCCTTATTTCCTGTACTTTGATGTTAATCCCAATGACATCGATGTCAACATACATCCTACCAAGACAGAAATCAAGTTTGAAAACGAACAGGCTATCTGGCAGATCTTGATGGCAGCCGTCAAGGAATCCATTGGAATGTTCAATGATGTTCCTTCCATCGATTTTGATACGGAAGATAAACCGGATATTCCGGTGTACAATCCGGATGTGGTTTCTTCTGCTTCTGCCCCGAAGATTAGTTTAAATCCGCATTACAATCCATTCAAGTCCTCCCCATCATCCGGGAAACCAACTGCGGTAAAGCCGGTGGATGAACAGTGGGAACAGTTGTATGAAGGATTGAATGATCAGGATTCGGTGGAAAGAGAAGCTGATATCTTCGAGTCGGAAAGCGAAACGGAAATCAATACATCCCAAAGTATTTTAGCCGAAAAGTCACCAGCACATTATCAATATAAAGGTAAGTATGTGATGACAGCAGTGAAGTCGGGACTGATGATCATAGACCAGCATCGGGCACATGTGAGAGTGCTTTATGAACGGTATCTTGAGCAGATTCAGCAACAGACGAGTCATTCCCAGAAAGTCCTTTTCCCAGAGGTTCTTCAATTCCCGGTTTCCGACGAAGTGATTTTGGAAAAGCTTTTGCCGGAGATGAGTAAGATGGGATTTGAACTGGATAATCTGGGTGGAGGAAGTTATGCCGTCAATGCGATTCCTACCGGACTTGATGGCGTCAACCCTCTGCATCTGGTACAGGATATGGTTTTCTCAGCCAAAGAGAAGGGGGTGAAGGCCTTAGATGAGGTACATCAGTCGTTGGCTCTGACGTTGGCACGGAATGCTGCCATTCCGCAAGGACAGGTATTGAGCAATGAAGAGATGGAAACCCTTGTCAATGACCTGTTTGCGTGTAGCAACGTCAACTATACTCCCGATGGTAAAAATGTGCTTTGTATTCTCAAACAGCAGGAAATTGAGCACCTTTTAGGCTAAAGTAGGGGGTAAAAATGGAAAAAAGACAACTTTTTTTAGAAAAAAGTGCATTTTTTTTATGAAAAAAGGGAAAAATTAAAAAATAAGTAGTAATTTTGCCCTCAAAATATAAAAAGGTGATTTGGTTTTAATGAATTATATATTGATTGTTAAATATTAAAGTTATGAAAAAGTTAATAGCTGTACTGGCATTTGCTGGTCTTTCATTGAGTGGATTTGCTCAGGATGCAACTCCTACAGAAAAGTATAGTGTTTCTACAAACTCTTTCTGGAGCAATTGGTTTGTTCAGGCTGGTATTAATTGGAATGCTTGGTATTCAAACGAGGAGCATGGTCAGAATTTCGCAACAAGTCCTTTCAAGAAGTTCCGTTCTAATCCTGGTGTTTCTGTAGCTATCGGTAAGTGGTTTACTCCTGGTATCGGTTTGCGTACCAAGTTGCAGGGTATCTGGGGTAAGCAGGTTTATGATATGGCAACAGGCGAGCAGGGCAAGTTCAATAAGTATTGGCTTTTGAACGAGCACGTCTTGTTCAACGTCAGCAATTTGCTTTACGGTTACAATGAGAACCGTGTTTGGAATGTAATTCCTTTCGTCGGTGGTGGTATTGGTCGTACAATGACTCACAACTTGTATTCAATGGACCTCTGTGCAGGTGTTCAGTCTTCTTGGAAGGTAGCTGAGAAACTCAATGTATATCTTGAGGCTGGTTGGAACCGTATCGAGCACGATATTGATGGTGGTGTCGAGCGCGGACGCCGCGGTTGGGATTCTCATGACAACAACCTCTATGCAGAGGTAGGTTTGCAGTTCAATCTTGGCAAGTCAACTTGGAAGAAGACTCCAGACGTAGATGCTATCAATGCTCTCCATCAGTCAGAGCTTGATGCACTTAATGCTAAGTTGAACGATGCTAATGCAGAGAATGAACGTTTGAAGCAGAAGCTTGCTGAGCAGAAGCCAGTAGAGACTCCTGCATCTGTTAAGGAGTTTGTTAATACTCCAGTTTCTGTATTCTTCAACATCAATAAGACTAACATTGCTTCTCAGCAGGATTTGGTTAACGTACAGGCTCTTGCTAAGTACGCTAAGGAGAATGGTTCTAAGTTGCTCGTCAACGGTTATGCTGATAGCGCAACAGGTACTCCTGCTATCAACCAGAAGCTTTCTGAGGGTCGTGCAGAGGCAGTTGCTTCAGAGCTCGTTAAGATGGGTGTAGAGAGAAGTAATATCACAACTCAGGCTAATGGTGGTGTAGATGAGCTTTCTCCAATCTCATTCAACCGTCGTGCTACTGTTCAGATTGCAGAGTAATCTATATTAGATATATATTAAAAAAGAGGGTGTGTCATACTTTTTATGACACATCCTCTTTTTTTTTAATGAGAAATGAGAAATGAGAAACGGGAAAAGGGTAAAAAGGTAAAAGGGTAAAAAGCTTTACTTTTTATGGGAAAATGAAGTTTTTTGAAGAAAAAATGAAAAAAGTTGCGAAAAAATTTGGTGGAATCAAATAAAGTTCGTACCTTTGCACCCGCTTACGAAACGTAAGGGCGTTTAGCTCAGCTGGTTTAGAGCATCTGCCTTACAAGCAGAGGGTCGGCGGTTCGAATCCGTCAACGCCCACTAATAGAGGTTTCACGATTACTTGTGAAACCTTTATTGTTTTTTAAGCTAATTTATCATTATTTCTTCTGTCTTTTCAGATAATTTTCCTACCTTTGCAGCCTAATCAGATATATTAATACGTATTAGATATGAATTTAGATTTGTTGACAGCCATATCACCAATTGATGGCCGTTATAGGGGAAAGACAGAAGCGCTTGCTAATTATTATTCAGAGTTTGCGCTGATTCGTTATCGTGTAAGAGTGGAAATAGAGTATTTCATCACTTTGTGTGAGCTGCCATTGCCGCAGTTGGCATCATTTGACCATGCTCTTTTTGATCGTTTGCGTGACATCTATCGTAATTTTGATGAGAACGAGGCACAGCGTGTGAAGGATATTGAAAAAATAACCAATCACGATGTGAAGGCAGTCGAGTATTTTATTAAGGAAGAATTTGATAAGATCGGAGGCTTGGATGCTTATAAGGAATTTATCCATTTCGGTCTTACATCTCAGGATATCAACAATACCAGTGTACCTCTCTCTGTGAAGGAGTCTCTGGAGCAAGTGTTCTATCCTCAGGTAGAGGAGTTGATTGCTCAGTTGCAGACCTATGCTGACGAGTGGAAAGATGTGCCTATGTTGGCAAAAACCCACGGACAGCCTGCTTCTCCAACCCGCTTGGGTAAGGAAATCATGGTGTTTGTCTATCGTCTCACAGAGCAGCTCAATTCTTTGAAAGCCTGCAAGATAACTGCTAAGTTTGGTGGCGCTACAGGCAACTATAATGCGCATCATGTAGCTTATCCGCAGTTCGACTGGAAGGCTTTCGGCAATAAGTTTGTCAGCGAAAAGTTAGGCTTAGAGCGCGAACAATATACTACTCAGATTAGTAATTATGACTATTTGGGTGCCATCTTTGATGCTATTCGTCGTATCAACACCATCATCATCGATTTAGACCGTGACTTCTGGATGTATATCTCCATGGAGTACTTCAAGCAGAAGATTAAGGCAGGTGAGGTAGGTTCCAGCGCTATGCCACATAAGGTAAACCCTATCGACTTCGAGAATAGTGAAGGTAACTTAGGTATTGCCAATGCCATTCTTCAGTTCCTGGCTCAGAAGTTGCCAGTAAGCCGTTTGCAGCGTGACTTGACCGACAGTACAGTTCTTCGCAACATCGGTGTTCCTTTGGGGCATGGTGTGATTGCTATTCAGAGCACCCTGAAGGGCTTGCGCAAGCTCATCTTGCACGAGGAGAAGTTGCAGGAAGATTTGAACAATACATGGGCAGTAGTGGCTGAGGCTATACAGACTATCTTGCGTCGCGAGGCTTATCCACATCCATACGAGGCACTGAAGGCTTTGACACGTACTAATAAGCACATGACAGAGGAAACCATTCATGAGTTTATCCAGGGATTAAACGTTAGTGATAGCGTGAAGGCAGAATTGATGGCGATTACCCCAAGTAATTATACTGGTATCTAAGGAGAATTGGTGTGATGTATTATTCTTAGCTATGTTGATTAATAAATAATAATAATAAGATTTACTAACCCAGCCGTGAGGCTATTTTTTAAGAATTAATGACTATGGATTCAGAAATCGAAAACAAAGCTCAAGGTCAATCTACTGAGAGTGAAGGAACCCGTGAGGGAGGTTATAACCCAGCAGGTGGTTATCAGAGAAATTATCACAGTAACGGACGCCCACAGCGTCCACGTATTAGCTCGCAGCGTGCTTACAGCAGCGACAGAAGCAACAGTAATAGCGAGGGCGGTTTCCGTCCTGAAGGCTTCGGCGCAGGCTTGCAGAGTTCAAATGGTGAACATTCACAGCAGCGTGGTGGCTATCAACCACGTGGCGGCTATGGTCGTCAGCAGGGTGGTGGCTATAATAACAATCGTGCCGGTGGTTATCAGCCACGTCAGCAGGCAGGTGGTTATCGTCCACGCTACAATAATAATAACGATTCGGAAGGTGGTTACCAGCCTCGTCAGCAGGGTGGTTATCAGCCTCGTCAGCAGGGCGGTTACCAGCCTCGTCAGCAGGGCGGTTATCAGCCTCGTCAGCAGGGTGGTGGCTACAACAGCAACCGTGGTGGCGGCTACAACAGCAACCGTGGTGGTGGTTACAACAGCAACCGTGGTGGTGGCTACAACAGCAACCGTGGTGGTGGCTACAACAACAACCGTGGTGGTGGCTACAACAACAACAGCCGTGGTGGTGGCTACAACAACAACCGTGGTGGCGGCTATCGTCAGCATACACCAGGCTATGATCCAAATGCAAAGTATAGCCTGAAGAAGCGTATAGAATATAAGGAGGAAAACTTTGACCCAACAGAGCCATTGCGCTTGAACAAATATCTTGCCAATGCAGGTGTATGCTCTCGCCGTGAGGCTGATGAGTTCATCCAGGCAGGAGTCGTAACAGTTAATGGTGAGGTTGTAACAGAGTTGGGAACCAAGATTCTCCGCACCGATGAGGTGAAGTTCCACGATGCACCAGTATCATTGGAGAAGAAGGTATATGTATTGCTCAACAAGCCAAAGGATTACGTGACAACCAGCGATGATCCTCAGCAGCGCAAGACCGTGATGGATCTTGTTAAGGACGTATGCCCAGAGCGTATCTATCCAGTAGGTCGTCTCGACCGCAACACAACGGGAGTCCTCCTTCTCACCAACGATGGTGATTTGGCAAGTAAGTTGACTCATCCTAAGTTCCTGAAGAAGAAGGTATATCATGTACATCTCGACAAGAACATCACTGCTCATGATTTGCAGCAGATTCGTGATGGTATTACTTTGGATGATGGCGAGATCAAGGCAGATGCAGTAGATTATGCAGACGAGCGCGACAAGGCACAGGTGGGCATCGAAATCCACAGTGGCAAGAACCGTATCGTTCGCCGTATCTTCGAGAGCCTCGGTTATCGTGTCACCAAGCTCGACCGTGTACAGTTTGCTGGTTTGACCAAGAAGAACCTTCGTCGCGGTGACTGGCGTTTCCTCACAGAGAAAGAGGTAGATATGCTCCGCATGGGTGCTTTTGAATAAGAAACAATAAAAACAATGGAAAAAGTAAAAAGAACTAAAGTCGTAGATTTGCTCAAGAGCACAGCCTACGATTCAATCGTGAATGTAAAGGGATGGGTACGTACCCATCGTAGTAGCAAAGCAGTCGATTTTATCGCTCTTAACGATGGTTCTACTATTAATAATATTCAGATAGTAGTCGACCCATCAAAGGTCGATGAGAATCAGCTCCGTCAGATTACTACAGGTGCTTGCATCAGCGTAGTAGGTACTTTGGTAGAGAGCCAGGGTGCCGGCCAGAGCGTAGAGATTCAGTGCGAAAGCATTGAGATTTACGGACTCTGCGGCGGTGATTATCCAATGCAGAAGAAGGGTCAGAGCTTCGAGTATATGCGTCAGTATGCTCATCTCCGTCTCCGTACCAATACCTTTGGTGCTGTGATGCGCATCCGTCATAACATGGCAATGGCTATCCACACCTATTTCCATGAGCATGGATATTTCTATTTCAACACACCGCTTATCACAGCCAGCGACTGCGAGGGAGCCGGTCAGATGTTCCAGGTAACCACCAAGAACCTCTACAACTTGAAGAAGACAGAGGATGGCAAGATAGACTATTCTGATGATTTCTTCGGCAAGCAGACCTCCCTCACCGTATCAGGTCAGTTGGAAGGTGAGTTGGGAGCTACAGCCTTGGGCGCTATCTACACATTCGGTCCAACCTTCCGTGCAGAGAACAGTAACACCCCTCGCCACCTGGCAGAGTTCTGGATGGTAGAGCCAGAGGTTGCTTTCTTGGATATGGACGGTTTGATGGAGTTGGAGGAAGATTTCATCAAGTATTGTATCCGTTGGGCGTTGGATCATTGCAAGGACGATTTGGCATTTCTGAATAAGATGATTGACAAGGGTCTGATTGCTCGTCTGGAAGGCGTTTTGAATTCCGACTTCGTACATCTCCCATATACCGAGGGAATCCGCATCCTGCAGGAGGCAATCGCCAAAGGCAAGAAGTTTGAGTTCCCATGCGAGTGGGGTGATGACTTGGCATCCGAGCACGAGCGCTTCCTGGTAGAGGAGCACTTCAAACGTCCGGTTATTATGACCAACTATCCAAAGGCTATCAAGGCATTCTATATGAAGATAGACGAGGAGGAGAGCGGTTTCGGAGGCAAGAGCGGTCAGACCGTTCAGGGCACCGATGTACTGTTCCCACAGATTGGTGAGATTATCGGCGGTTCAGTTCGCGAAGAGAGTTATGACAAGCTGATGGGAGAGATAGAGGCTCGCAACATACCTATGAAGGATATGAGTTGGTATCTCGATACCCGCAAGTATGGAT
>USJD01000034.1 GCA_900554835.1 uncultured Prevotella sp.
GTACCTTTGCACCAGCAATCGAAAGAAAGCTTCTCTTGTACCGAAAGTCAGTCTTTACAGACGACACATTCAGGTCTCGATTGATGTCAGGCGCCGGACATCAATAACGACCCAAATAAGGGCAAGAAATGGGGCTTCTGGGGAATTGAAATATCAACAAAACATATCCCTTTTTGTCTGAGCATGCTATGATGGCATTGGCTATATATTAAACTTGACCATTTTCTACATCAGTAAGGACATTGAAAGTAATGACTCTTGCTCCACCTGATTTTCCTTTGCCTTTTTACAACTCATCAAGCAAACTATCTGCAGATTGAAGTTTACGTTTTCCGGCAATGGCTTCCTTTACCTCCGTCAAAGCGTTTCTGAGTTCTTTCATCAAGTCGCGCGATGAATCAATACTATGACTTCCGTCATCGGGGAAGATGCGGAAATTTCCTGCACGCGATTTTAGGACTACGTGCTCTCCTGCTTTTGCCAAATTCAGATACTTTGTCTGATTAGTGCGAAAGTCTCTTGTGCTAATTACAACCATCATTCTATATATTTGTTTACGATGCAAAGAAAGTGCTACCTTTCTTCTGCAAAGATACGTTTTTTTATTGAAACTGCAATCAAAATGGTAACCAAATTAACATTATTTGGTTACCAAATAAGCTTTACAAGGGGTAATGGATATGGTTCAAGTATATGAGTCATAATAGGTATCTTCATTATCGCAATCTTAATAGAATCCTTACCCACTTTGGCAATTACCAACGATTCTTATACGGCACAAGAGGCAGAGCCACACACAATCCGACATTCTATATAGGAAGAAATGACAAGTTGGACTGAAATCCCGACTTGATGACTGCTGATTTCATCATATTTTGTGAAAAATCACATAGAGATGAGCAAAATATATAAATTTCTGAGCACTTTTATTATTTTTTTCTTACCTTTGCAAGCAACTATGTGCTCGTTTCTCAGGAAATAGCGCATTTAAATATCAACTGAATAACGGAAAAGATGAAATATGCTTTAGTTACAGGAGCGTCAAGAGGTATTGGAAAAGCCGTGGCTTTACGACTTGCCAGACGGGGCTTCTGCACAATTATCAATTACTTGAACAACCATGAGGCGGCGGAACAGGTAAAACGGGAAATTGAGCAAGAGGGCGGCTATGCTGAACTCCTGCCCTTTGATGCGTCTCAGCCCCAACAGATAGAGGCTGCCATAGACCAATGGGAATCTGCACATCCTGATGAGTGGATCTCCATACTGGTAAATAATGCTGGTATCAGAAGGGATAATGTCATGTTCATGATGTCCAACGATGACTGGCACGATGTGCTCGACACCAACCTCAACGGGTTCTTCTACATCACCCGCAGACTCTTGAAACACATGATGCCCCGCAAGCATGGCGGACGTATCATCAACATGGCTTCGCTATCGGGAATCAAGGGAATGGCTGGACAGGTAAACTATAGTGCTGCAAAGGCTGCGCTCATCGGAGCTACCAAGGCGCTGGCACAGGAGGTGGCACCCCGCAACATCACGGTGAATGCCGTTGCTCCGGGATTCATCGCTACAGACATGACAAAGGAGTTGCCTGAAGATGAACTGAAAAAGATGATTCCTGCGGGAAGATTTGGCAAGGCAGAAGAAGTGGCTGCCTTAGTTGATTTCCTTGCCTCTGACGAAGCGGCATACATCACAGGAGAAGTCATCAACATCAATGGGGGGCTCTACACATAATATATATATACTACAAGATAAATGGAAAGAAGAGTTGTCATTACAGGAATGGGTATCTGGTCTTGCCTTGGCACAGATCTGAATACTGTCAAGGAATCATTATACGCAGGAAAATCGGGTATCGGAATCCAACCGGAACGATTGGAATACGGCTACCGTTCGGCTTTGACCGGTATAGTGGAAGAACCTGTCATTACCAAACAAATGCTCGACCGCCATACGCGTGCCGGAATGTCTGAAGAGGCTAAATATGCCTATATGGCAAGTGTTCAGGCTTTTCAGCAAGCCGAGATTTCGGATGAGTATCTCCGGGAAAATGAGGTGGGATGTATTTTCGGCAACGATTCTTCTGCCAAACCGGTCATCGAAGCTGCTAAAATCATGGATGAGAAACATGATTCTGCCATGCTCGGATATGGGATCATCTTCCAGTCGATGAACTCTACTGTCAACATGAATCTCAGTACTATCTTCCATCTCCGGGGAATCAACTTCACGGTCAGCTCGGCATGTGCCAGCGGAAGTCATTCCATCGGTTTGGGATATATGATGATCAAACAGGGTCTGCAGGAGATGGTGCTCTGTGGCGGTGCGCAGGAAACCAATTATTACTCTATGGCTTCTTTTGATGCGCTCAGCGCCTTCTCTATCCGCATGGACGAACCTGCCAAGGCAAGCCGTCCTTTCGATCGAGATCGCGATGGACTCATTCCAAGCGGTGGAGCCGCCTCTCTGGTACTGGAGGATTACGAACACGCCAAAGCACGAGGCGCCAATATTCTTGCGGAAGTGGTGGGATATGGTTTCTCCAGCAATGGTGGAGGCATCAGTCAGCCATCAGACGAGGGAAGTGTCGTTGCCATGAGCCGTGCGCTGAAATCAGCCAACGTGACGGAAGAGGATATTGACTACATCAACGCTCATGCCACCAGTACACGCCAGGGCGATATGTATGAAGCAATCGCCCTCGACAGAATGTTCAACGGCAAGCACGCCCTGATTTCTTCTACCAAGGGAATGACCGGGCACGAATGCTGGATGGCGGGAGCTTCGGAGATCGTTTACAGTACGCTGATGATGCAGAACGATTTCGTGGCTCCTAACGTGAACTTTGACAATCCGGACGAATATTCCGAAAAACTCAATATTGCGACAAAGACGGTAGATACGGAAATCAATACCGTACTGAGCAACAGTTTCGGTTTCGGAGGAACCAACTCGGCTCTGGTCATCAGAAAATTCAAGGAATAACTATTTCTGAAAAGAAAAATAAGCAATCATTATGAATCTATTCAAGTCAGAAAGCGACCGCTATTCACAGGAGCAGTTATCTGCCCGTGAAGCTCAGCGACAAGCAGAATTCATAGCGTGGGGCCCCGTCATCTTCCAGGTTTCCAGACTCATGCTGAAATGGGGTATTCTGGAGGAAATCAGAAACAGTCATGACGGACTGACCCTGGAAGAACTGGAAGGGAAAACCCGTCTCTCCCAGTATGCGCTCAAGATTTTGCTGGAAGCATCACTGAGTGCTGGTATCATTCTGATAGACAAGGATTCAGACCGCTATACGATTTCGAAGACGGGATGGTTTCTGCTCACGGATGCTGCTACCCGGGTAAATATCGACTTCAATCATGATGTCAATTACCAGGGATTGTTTTATCTGGATGAAGCCTTGGAGACCGGGAAGCCTGCCGGGCTGAAGACTTTAGGCAACTGGCCTACCATCTACGAGGGATTATCTCAGCTTTCTCCGCAGGTACTGGAGAGCTGGCTCCATTTTGATCATTTCTATAGTGACCATTCTTTCGACAAGGCGCTGGGAATCGTTTTCTCCAAAGATACGAAACATCTGATGGATGTGGGTGGAAATACGGGTGAATTTGCGCTTCGTTGTGTGGATGACAACCCGCTGGTAAATGTCACCATCGTTGACCTGCCTGGACAGATAGGAATGATGAAGAGGAATATTGAGGGCAAAAAGGGAGCTGACAGAATCCATGGCTTTCCTACGGATATTCTGAAAACTGAAAACCAGTTTCCTACCCTGAAAGAGATGGCTCCTGCAGAACAGGGCGACAACTGGGATGCTATCTGGATGAGCCAGTTCTTAGACTGCTTCTCGGAAGAGGAGATATACAGCATTCTGGCAAGAGTGAGTCAAGTGATGTCGGAGAATACTACCTTATACATCATGGAGACTTTCTGGGACCGGCAGAAATACGAGACTGCATCGCTCTGCCTGACCATGACAAGTGTCTATTTCACGGTCATGGCGAATGGAAACAGTAAGATGTATCATTCCGACGACATGATCAGACAGATAGAACGTGCCGGACTCAAGGTAGTAGCCATCCACGATGGAATAGGTCACGGCCATTCGATACTGGAAGTAAAAACAAGAAAGTAAACATTCATATAAAATTTGAACTATCACATGGAAAGAAAAGAAATAGAAGAAAAAGTAAGAAACTTCCTCATTGAGGATTTGGAGATTGATGAAGATAAGATTGCTCCTGAAGCTAAATTGAAGGATGACCTGGGCATAGACAGCCTCGACTTCGTAGATATTGTGGTCATCGTGGAGAAGAACTTCGGATTCAAAATCAAACCGGAAGAAATGCAAGGGGTTACTACCCTCACCCAGTTCTGTGATTATATCGAGAGTAAAGTGGGATAAAAGGGGAAGTGAAGAAGAATACGACTTTCGGTAATGCCTGGATGCATCGCCAACTCATCAACATACTCAGGTTCGTGGACGAGCGTTTCATCTATGTTTTCGCATGGACGATGATCATGCCCGTCTGTTTACTGCTAAATACCAACCACAGCCGCAGCCATGCCTATCGGTTTTTCCGAAATCGCATCGGTCTGGGCAGATGGAGCTCTGCATGGCACACTTACCTCAACCATTGCCTGTTTGCCACGGTTGTGATAGACCGGTTTGCCATGTTTGCCGGCAAAAGGTTTGATATTGAGCAGGAGGGTGCCGAATTTCTGAGAGAGCTGGCTTTTCAGGACGATGGGTTTCTGATGTTCAGTTCCCACATCGGCTGTTATGAGGTGGCTGGCTATTCTCTGACTCCGCCCGGGAAACGCTACAACGCACTTGTATATGGAGGCGAAAAAGACAGGATTATGGAAGGAAGACAGGAACAGTTTTCTGAACACAATATCACGATGATTCCTGTAAAAGAGGACATGAGCCATCTGTTCAAAATCAACGAGGCTCTGGTCAACCATGAGATTGTCAGTATGCCTGCCGACCGGGTGATGGGTTCCTCGAAAACCATCCCAACGGAGTTTTTAGGCAAAACAGCTCATTTCCCATCGGGTCCATTCGCAGTTGCTACGATGCGCAACCTGGAAGTTTTAGCCATCAACGTGATTCGCATTTCCAGGAAGAAGTACAAGATCTTTGTGGCTCCCCTCGCCTATGACAAGCAGGCACCCCGGAAGCAAAAGATGGAGCAACTTGCCAAGAAATATGCAGAAGAGCTGGAATGTCTTGTGCGACAATATCCAGACCAATGGTACAACTTTTACGATTTTTGGGCAGACTAAAATGCCGAACCATCCATCGCATGATGTAATCAAGATAAAGACATGAATTCAGATATAGATAATCCGGCAGGACTGGAACTCAGCCAAATAGATATACACGAGCTTCTGCCACAACAAGAGCCGTTTGTCATGATAGACCGGCTCGTCTATTGCGATAAAACCGTCACGCTTGCAGAGACAGAAATCAGGAACGACCATATCTTTGTTGAGCATGGGCACCTTACTGCCTCTGGCCTGATAGAGAATATTGCACAGACTTGCGCAGCACGGATTGGATATTACAACTATATTCATAAGAAAGAAATCCAGATTGGTTTTATCGGAGCCATACGCAATATGGACATCCATCAGCTTCCACCTGTGGGAGAAATCCTCACCACCCGTGTGGAAGTCAAGGAAGAAGTCTTCGGAATGACCTTAGCAGCAGCAACCGTCTCCTGGAGAAATCAGGTTTACGTAACGACTGAAATGAAAATTGCCGTTAAAGAGTAAAATGAAAATTGCCGTTAAAGAGTAAAAAGAAAGAAAGATGAAAGAACTGAAAGAATCCAAAGAACTTGAAATACGTTTCAGCGAAGTCGATTCGATGAACGTGGTTTGGCATGGTTCCTACCCGCTCTATTTTGAGGATGCCCGCGAGGCTTTCGGCAAGAAATACGGGTTAGAGTACATGAGTTTCTTCAATCATGGCTATTTTGCTCCTATCGTAGAACTCAGTTTTCACTATAAGAAACCTATCAGATATGGAATGCGTCCACGCATCGACATCATCTATCGCCCTACTGAAGCGGCAAAGATTGTTTTCGATTACGAAATCCACGATCAGGAAGACAATTCTCTTATCGCAACAGGCCATTCCGTACAGGTTTTTATGGATTTGAATTACCAGCTCGTTTGGGATAATCCACCTTTCTATCAAGAATGGAAAGAGAAACATACTAAATGAGAAAGACGATATAATGAGAAATGACAAATGAGAAATGAGAAATGAAGTTGGCAAGCTATATGGGGTATCCGTCAGAGACCGTAAGGTCTTATCCGAATAAAATTCCGTGAGTAATCGTATAAGCAGGAATGCTCCGATAACTCCGCGAAATCCGATGAATAAAAAATGAGAAAGACGATATAATGAGAAATGACAAATAAGAAGTGACAAATGACAAATGAGGTTGAATTATGGCTTATATTATAGCAGATAATATTATTTCTCCATTAGGGGAAACATCCGAGGAAAATTACCTGTCAGTAAAAGCTGGCAGGTCGGGCATCCGTGCTTATGAGCCTGGAACATGCAATATTCCTGAAGGATTCAACGCCTCTCTGCTATTCGAAGACTTCGAAACTTTGGCCCTAAAATCTGCACAAAAAGCCATAGGGAATGTGCAACTTGAACTGAAAGGAAAGCGCACAGCTTTTATTCTCAGTTCTACGAAAGGAAATATTGAGGAAAATATTTCCTTGGCTGATTCTGCACAAAGAATAGCCAGCCAGTTGGGTATAGACTCCAAACCTATTGTCGTTTGTAATGCTTGTATTTCCGGACTATCTGCCTTGATTTTGGGCAACAGACTGATTGATTCTGACCTGTACGATTCTGCTATCGTATGTGGTTGCGATACGCCCCGACAATTCATCCTATCTGGTTTCCAATCCTTGAAAGCGCTTTCCCCAGAACCTTGTCGCCCATTTGACATGGAACGGATGGGACTCAATTTAGGCGAAGCTGCTGCTACCCTTATTCTGAGCAAAAATCCTATCCAGGGAAATTCCTGGCGAATGGGGGATGGTTTCATCAGAAATGACGCTTTCCATATCAGCACCCCATCCAAAACTGCAGATGGACTGTATCTCTCCCTCCAAAGAACTTTGGAATCCTTCACGAAAGAGATTTCATCCACTTGCAAACAGATAGACTTGAAAGAGCATCTGGCTTTCATCAATGCTCATGGCACAGCCACACTTTTTAATGACCAGATGGAATCTGTTGCCATCGGAAGAGCAGGACTGTCAGATCTGCCCGCCAATGCCTACAAAAGTTTCTGGGGACATACGATGGGAGCTGCCGGCATTCTCGAAACCATCATCAGCATGAAAGCGATTGATGATGATACGATTTTGGGAACCAGAGGTTTTTCTGAACTGGGAGTTTCCGGGAAAATGAATATCTGTGCTGAAAACCGACCAACTGACAAGAAAGGCTTCATCAAGATGTTGTCTGGATTCGGAGGTTGTAATGCTACAATATGGGCAGCCCAAAAACCAGAAAGAGAGAATATTGCTTTATCGCAAATTGAACAACAGAATCGTGAATTCACGACCACTCACACGATAAGGATTACGCCCGAAGAGGTGATATTGGACCAACGGAAGATTTGGGAAGGTAAGGAGGAACTGGGAGAACAGGAAGGACTGGAACATCATTCTCTCCTGACATCTCTCTACAAACAGATGATAGGCGACTATCCGAAATTCTACAAAATGGACGGGCTCAGCCGCCTGGGGTTTGTGGCTTCAGAAATCCTGTTGAATGCAGAAAAGGGAGAAACGGACAAGGAAAAGGCTATCATCTTTTTCAATCATTCCTCTTCCATCGCCTCTGACAGGAACTATAAGGAATCAATAAAGGATAAAGACAATTATTTCCCAAGTCCTTCCATCTTCGTTTATACGTTGCCCAACATCGTAACGGGTGAGATTGCCATCAGGAATCATTTTCATGGTGAAACCTCCTTCTTCATCCTGCCCGATAAAGACGAAAGGATGATGGAGGAAATCCTGCAGGCTTCCTGTCGGGACGGTCAAAGCAAGAGTTTCCTGACAGGTTGGATTGATTATGAAGACGAAAGGCATTTCGAAGCGGATCTGAAGATCAAGAAAATGAGAAATTACAAATGAGAAATAAAATATTAAAATCATATAAATAAAATCGTATGGAAGAATTGATTAAAGAACTCAAGGAGGAAATCATAGAGGCATTAAACCTCGAGGAAATGACTCCTGAAGATATTGATGAGAACGATGCACTCTTTGGAGACGGACTGGGACTGGACTCGATTGATGCGCTGGAACTCATCGTCTTGCTGGATAAAAAATATGGAATCAAATTGGCTAACCCTGCTGAAGGTAAGGCTATTTTCAAAAGTATTGCCACGATTGCAGACTATGTGAGCAAGAACAGAAAGAAATGAATATTGCTATCACAGGCGAAGGCATTATTTCTGCCATCGGCACTAATAAAGAGGAAGTGTTGCAGTCTCTGCTCGCCCATAAGTCGGGAATCAAAGAGATGCAATTTCTACAGTCGGTTCATCACGAACTGCCTGTAGGAGAGGTCGCTTTGTCTAATGAGCAAATGAAAAAACGGCTCGGCATTCCTGAAAAACAACTGATGAGCCGCACAGAACTCATGGGAATCCTTGCCATCCGGCAAGCCCTGGAGGATGCTGGAATCGACCTTTCTTCTGTCTCTGCTTCCAACAAGAAGATCGTCCTCGTTTCGGGAACGACGGTTGGCGGCATGGACCTTACCGAACAGAGTTTCAACCCACTCTACGAGCAATTTCAGTCACAGCAGGAAACAAAGGTGGAAGAACTGGCTTTTCTCAACCACCACGATGGAGGCAACTGCACACAGAAGATTGCTGATTATTTCAGAAATGAATCGGCAACAGGACAAGGTGGATTTGATGAATTGACCACCATCTCTACAGCCTGTTCTTCTGCCGCCAACGCCATCATGTTGGGAGCCAAACTATTAGAAACCGGTGAAGCAGACATCGTTGTTGCCGGAGGTTCAGAAGCACTTTCCCGTTTCCATCTCAACGGTTTCAATTCCCTGATGATTCTCGACAAGAAGCGCTGCCGCCCGTTTGATGCAACCCGCGCAGGATTGAACTTGGGAGAAGGCGCTGCATTCGTTGTCTTGGAATCAGAATCTGCCACCCGCCATCAGGGGAAAACGCCCCATGCTTACCTTACCGGTTATGGCAATGCCTGCGATGCATACCACCAGACCGCTTCGTCTGAGAATGGAGAAGGAGCTTTCTTGGCGATGAAAGAGGCCTTAAATATGGCACACATAGAACCGGAGGACATCCAATATGTAAATGCACATGGTACAGGAACTCCCAATAATGACCAGAGCGAATCTGAATCACTCAAACGGTTATTTGGCAGGAAGATGCCTTGGATTTCAAGTACGAAATCATTTACCGGACATACTACCAGCGCATCGGGAAGCATAGAGGCGGTCATCTGTCTGCTTGCCATGCAGCATCATTTCATTCCAGCCAATCTCGGTTGGGAAAAACAGATGGAAAACGGTATTATCCCTTGCTCAGGCATCGAAAACGTAAGGCTGGAAAATGTACTCTGCAATTCCTTTGGCTTTGGCGGAAATGACAGTTCGCTCGTTTTTTCTACTCATCCGACAGAAGAGGAAACGCTACAGACAGAAAGGGAGCCTCAGCAATCAGAAGGAAAGTCTCAGCAATCAGAAGGAAAGCCTCAACAATCAAAAGGGGAGCCTCAGCAGACTGCCAGCAACATCCGTGTTCTTTCAACTGTAGAAATTAACTCAGAAGAGGATTTGTCCGACATCCGCAAATATGTTAAACCGATGGAAGCCAGAAGAATGGGAAAAATCATGAAAAGTTCATTACTCTCTTCTTTAGAGGCTTTGGAAAAAGCAGGAATAGCTACTCCGGATGCCATCATCACGGGTACGACTTATGGATGTCTGGAAAATAGTGAGAAATTGCTTGTCCAACTGAAAGAAGAAGGGGAAGAAATGCTCAAACCTACTTATTTCATGCAGAGCACCCACAACACCATAGGCAGCAATATTGCAATCAAGACCCATTGTCATGGTTACAACATCACCTATACGCAGGGCGAAGATTCTCTTGCCTGGGCCATCCGTGATGCGAAAATGCTATTGGCAAGTGGAAAAGCTAAAACGGTTTTGGTGGGCTGTCATGATGAAAGCACCCCGCTATTAAACCAGTTAAGAACCCAGAGTGGAGAAAAAGCCTTGCCTTCCATCCATTCTATAGCGATGGTATTATCATGTGGCGAGTAATATTTCTGGCTATCACGCAGAGCATGCTTTTGGCGGCAGGACAGGTTTGTCTGAAGTTTGCCCTACAGAAAATGCATCCATTCGGTTGGACAAGAGATTTCTGGCTAAGTCTCCTGTTCAACTGGCAGTTTGCCTGCTGTGGACTTTTCTTCGGCGCAGCCTCTCTCCTATGGATGTATATTGTAAAACATTTCCCGCTCAGCGTTGCTTACCCGATGGTGAGCATCACATACGTCTTCGGAATGCTGGCAGCCATCCTGTTCTTTCATGAACAAGTGTCTGTCTGGAAATGGTTAGGTATTGGCTTCATCATGATAGGTTGTTGCCTCATCGCAAAATGATGCCTCATCAGTATAGGTTCATCGCAAAATAGATCAAACGAATAATAGATAATCAAGATGAAAAAGTTATTGTTTTTAATCATGTTTATCAGCTTATGCCTTTCTTCCATCTCTGCCCAGCAGAAGGTGAACGAGGCACAAGTCAGGCAGCAAATTGGCGCTGTTGCTTCCCGCATGAAGTCGATGCAATGCGATTTCGTACAGACCAAGCATCTCAGAATGCTCAATGAGAAAATGGTTTCGCGGGGCAAGATGTATTACCAGCAGGGCAACAGACTCAGATGGGAATACACCTCTCCTTATACTTATACATTTGTCATCAACGGATCCAAAGTTCTCATCCGGCAAAATAAGCGGAGCGATGTGATCAACGTGAATCAAAGCAAGATGTTCAAGGAAATAGCCCGCATCATGATGAATAGCGTAGTGGGAAATTGCCTCAACGACAAGAGGGATTTCAAAGTCTCACTTACCGGTTCTTCTTCCGAATACATCGCCACGCTCTATCCTCAACAGAAACAGATGAAAATGCTGTTTCAAAAGATCATTCTCCACTTTCATAAAACGAAATCTGTGGTTACTCAGGTGGAACTCATAGAGAAAAAGGGAGACAGAACGATTATTGAACTGAAAAATATCAAGACCAATGCTGCCATCAATACGAAAGTTTTTCAAGTCAATTAGGCTTTGGGGTCTCTTGCCTATGGGTCTTTTGGGACTGTTCTTTCTATGCTCCGTCCTACCCATTTCAGCCCAAGACCTCGCAGACCAGCATCCTTTACCCGACAGTATCGGGAGCAAGATGAAATATAATGCGACGATTGAGATGAAGAAAGGTTATCTGAGCGGGATTTGCATCCTGATAAGAGATAAGGACGGCTACAAGGGAAGCATTTTCAATGAATTTGGAATCTCTGTTCTCGACTTTACCTACCAGCCAGTCACAGGAAAAGTGAAACTGGAGAATGTCATCCAGTTGCTTGACAAATGGTACATCAAGCGCCTGCTCAAGCAAGATCTCTCCCAGGTTATCAAAAACCTGCAAAAGGGCATTTCCATATACGATAATAAGAAATACAAAATCCATTATCAATTCACGGAACTGGAAGAAACAATGGAGGAAAAGGAAAGAATGGAGGATAAAGAGGAAATGGAGAACAAAAAACAAAAATAAACAGGACGATGCAACTGAAAAATCATCTTTATACAATTGTCGAAACAGACAAACTGGGAAACTTGCAGCAGAAGAAAGCAGCAGGCTTACAGCAGAAATGCCAAGAAGTTCTTTCGAGCAGAAGCAATACTTCCTTTCGTCTTCGCCTCAACCCAGAGCATTTCATCTATCAGGCTCATTTCCCTGGCGAGCCTGTTACGCCGGGAGTCTGCATTCTACAAATCGGAAAGGAATTGTTAGCAGAACTTCTCCAGGAATCTTTAGAGATTACCCACGTCAAAAACGTGAAATTCCTCTCTGTTATTTCTCCTCTTAAAGAAAAGGAAATCTCTTACACCTTCAAGAAAATTGAGACTTCAGAAGATTCCCAAGAGGTTAAAGCACAAATCATCGTTGCTTCCGATGAAGAGACAAAAGCTAAAATCTCTTTCACGTGCAGAAACAAATGAGAAAGACGATAAAATGAGAAATGACAAATGAGAAATGAGAAATGAGAAATGAAGTTAGCAAGCTATATGGGGTATCCGTCAGAGACCGTAAGGTCTTATCCGAATAAAATTCCGTGAATAATCGTATAAGCAGGAATGCTCCGATAACTCCGTGAAATCCGATGAATAATGACAAATGAGAAGTGAGAAATGACAAATGAGAAAAGACTTTTAAGAGCAAGAGGAATCTGCGTGATTATCCCTACTTTCAATAATGAGAAAACCATTGGGGAAGTAGTGAAAGAGACGCTCTGCTTTTGTGATGATGTCATTGTCGTCAATGATGGCTGTACAGACCGTACTGCTCAAATCATTGGGGAGATTGACACCATTACCGTTGTCGCTTATTCTCAAAACCGAGGTAAGGGCTACGCTCTCCTGCAAGGTTTCAGAAAAGCCTTGTCTATGGGATTTGCCTACGCCATTACATTAGATGCGGATGGTCAGCATAAGCCTGAAGATATTCCGCTCTTTCTGAAAGCCAATCAGGAACATCCGGGAGCTCTCATCATTGGAGCAAGACCTCTCCAAGGTGTTGAACGTTCCAAGGGAAGTGATTTTGCCAATCAATTCTCCAATTTCTGGTTCTTCGTACAAACAGGCAAACAATTGGAAGATACCCAGACCGGTTATCGCCTCTATCCTCTGCACAAGCTCCACGGATTATCCTTGCTCACCAACAGATACGAAGCCGAATTGGAACTCTTGGTTTTCGCTTTCTGGCACGGCACAGAGATTGTTTCCATCCCTATTCAGGTATATTATCCGCCACGCAAAGAACGGATAAGCCATTTCCGACCGGGCATGGATTTCGCTCGCATCAGCCTCCTCAACACCCTATTGTGTGTGCTGGCAATTATCTATGGTCTGCCTTGCCGTCTTTACCGCAAGATGGCAACATTTCTGAGAACGGCTTATTCCCTGTCGTTCTTCCTCTTCTTTATGATGGTCATCATCACGCCCTTAGCCTGGCTCTACATCAAAATCGGAAGAATGAGCGAAAAGAAACAGGCTCGGCTCCATGAACTGATCTATCATGCAGCCAGATTTGTGATGATTCATCACGGCATTCCCGGCACTAAATTCATCAGAAAAGTCGGAGGTATGATCATCAAGGGAAAAGAAACGGGGAATTTCGATTTTGATAAGCCCCGCATCATCATCTGCAACCACCAGTCGCATTTGGATTTGATGTGCCAACTGGTCTTTACACCCAAGATTGTGTTTCTGACCAACCAATGGGTTTGGAACAATCCTACTTATGGTTTTCTGATTCGTCATGCAGAATATCTTCCCGTAATAGATGGACTGGAACCGCTGATGCCGCAACTCCGTTCGCTGGTAGATCGAGGCTACAGTATTGCCGTTTATCCCGAAGGAACCCGTTCCAAAGACTGCCGTATAGGCAGATTCCATCAGGGCGCCTTCTACCTGTCGCAGGAACTCGGATTGGAAATATTGCCTATGTACCTTTATGGACCAGGCAAAATCCTTCCCAAGAAAACCTACCATCTGCGCAAGGGAATCTTCTATATCGAAGTGGGAAATCCGATAAGCAGGAAGGAATTGCAAGCCATGGGAGAATTGAGAAAACAAGCCTCCACATTGCGCAAACAATATAAGGAGAGATACGAAGAAATCGCAAACGAAATAGAAAAAAGAGTCTGAATTGAAAAGAGTAATTATTATAGGAAGTGGACTGGGAGGTCTGTCATGTGGCGTGATTTTAGCCAAGAATGGTTATCACGTTACGCTGTTGGAGCAGTCGCAGCAAATAGGCGGTTGCTTGCAATGCTTCTATCGCCATGGGGCAAAGTTTGAAACCGGAATGCACTTTATCGGAAGTGCTGCAGAAGGTCAGACTCTGTCCAAACTGATGCGCTATCTGGAGATAGACAGGGATGTACAACTTTCCCAACTGGATCCTTCCGGTTATGATGTGGTAGCCTTAGCCGGAAAAAAATACAAGTTTGCCAATGGCAGAGAGAATTTCATCCAGCAGATGACTGAATACTTTCCCGACCAACATGAGAACCTCATCAGATATTACAATCTGGTGGAAAAAATCGCCCAGGCTTCTTCCCTGCACGCTCTGAAAGATGCAGAATCAGATTCCGCCATCAACACAGAATACCAGCTGCGCTCCATCAACGAGGTAATTGACGAACTGATTACCGACCCTACCCTGGCGAAAGTACTGGTGGGCAATCTCCCCCTCTATGCAGCAGAGAAAGACAAGACTCCCTTCTCTACCCATGCCTTCATCATGGATTTCTACAACCAGAGTGCTTACCGCATAAAGGGAGGAAGCGATTCTGTAGCCCAAGCACTTGCCAATACGCTCCAGAGATACGGAGGAGAAATACTTACCCAGCATCAGGCAAGACACATCGTCTGCGATGACAAACAGGCAACGGGAATAGAGGTATGGAACAGAAAGGAAAAGAAAACCGTATTCTTCCCTTGCGACTACGTGATTTCAGATGCGCACCCCAAACGCACCTTAGAAATGCTCGACACCAAACTGATACGGCCTGCCTACAGAAACCGCATCAACAGCATTCCACAAACAGCAGGTTGCTTCTCTGTTTTCCTGCGGTTCAAGGAGAATGAAGTGCCCTACCTCAACTACAATTACTATGGTTATCAGGGCAATACGCCATGGAATTGTGAAAATTACTCGGAAACTTCCTGGCCCAAGGGATTTCTGTATATGCATTTCTGTGCAGACTCCACCCCAACAACCTACGCTTCATCAGGAGTCATTCTCTCCTATATGAAGATGGAAGAAGTGGCCCGCTGGAAAGATTCTTCCGTAGGAAAGAGAGGAGAGGATTATGAAAAATTCAAGCACCAGAAAGCAGAAAAGCTGTTGGACGTTGTGGAGACTCATTTTCCAGGACTCAGAGATCATATTGCGGAATACTATACTGCCACCCCACTCACCTATCTCGACTATACGGGAACAGAGGATGGAGCCATGTATGGTATTGTCAAAGACATTACGAAGGGAGCTGCATACAGGGTGCCCCAGCGCACCAAAGTGCCTAATGTATTTCAGACTGGACAAAACATCAACTCCCACGGAATGTTGGGAGTCCTGGTAGGAACCATCGTAACCTGCTCGGAGTTTCTGACTGCCAGGACCATTTATGAACAGATAAAAGAATGTAACGAATGAAAACAGCTATCATCATAGGAGGAGGTTTGGGAGGACTGTTTACTGGAGCCATCCTTGCCAAGGAAGGCTTTCGGGTTACTGTGCTCGAAAAGAACACTACGGCTGGTGGTGGACTCCAGAGTTTTCATCGCTTCGGAGAAACCTTTGATACAGGAATGCACGTCATAGGCGGAATGCAACCTGGCGGAAACGTCTACCGTATCTGCGAATACTTGGGCATCCAGAACCAGGTGAAAATCAAAGATGTAGATGCTGACTGTACTGACAGCCTTTACTTTGCAGAAGATCAGCAGACCTATCAGCTCCAGAAAGGAAAAGAAGGTTTCATCAACTCATTATCTGCTTATTTCCCGGAAGAACGGGAAAATCTGCAACGGTATGTGGAGGCTATATTTGCCATTAGCGACTCCATCGACCTGTTTCATCTCCGTCCTACGACCGATTTTCTTCAGGTTCATACCGATGAGTTTCTGATGGCAGCAGATGCTTTTGTAGCAAAATATATTCAGAATCCCAAGCTTCAGAGCATCGTTTCCTACATGAATCCGCTTTATGGAGGTCGACAGGACGAGACTCCGGCCTTTGTCCACGCCATCATCTCCACTCTCTACATCCAAGGCACCAGCCGGTTTGAAGGCGGAAGTGAACATTTTGCCCAACTGCTTGTTTCTGTAATCGAACAGGCAGGAGGAAAGGTGCTCACCCATACAGAAGTAGAATGGGTGGAAGTCAACAACCGTCATGTGGAGTACGTAAAAACCCGACAGGGAGAAATCTTTCAGGGCGACTACTTCATCTCTGCCATTCATCCTTGCACCCTCTTGAAACGGATGCCCGAAAAAGCTTTTCCCAAGGCTTATCGAGAGCGCCTGAATCAGATTCCCAATTCCTATTCAGCGTTTTCCGTCTATATCAAACTGAAGCCCGACTGCTTCCCATACATCAATCATTCGGAATATTACATGACCCGATACGCTGAAATATGGAAATTCGGCGAGCAGCACGACACCTGGCCTTTAGGCTTCCTGTTTATGACTCCGCCAGACGAGAACCAGGGCAAATACAGTTCGAAAGTCCTCATCACCGCACCTATGCTCTATGATGAAGTAAAGAAATGGGAACAGACCACCGTGGGGCACCGGGGCGAGGAATATGAAAGTTGGAAAGCCCAGAAAGCACAACAGCTCCTCTCTCATATCGAGGAAATTCACCCGGGATTCGGAGAATGTATCGACAGAATCATCACAGCTTCTCCATTGACCATTCGCGACTTTTATGGAGTGAAAGACGGAGCGCTGAGCGGATTCAGCAAGGACTATAAAAACATCGCATTATCGCAGGTCCCCGTGGTTACCAAGGTAGATAACCTGTTGCTGACAGGTCAGAACAACAACCTTCATGGTTTCTGCGGCGTTCCCCTGACGGCAATCAATACCGCAGAAGCTATTTTAGGAAGAAATTTCATACTCCATAAAATAAACGAAATCGGTAAGAATGAAAATTAAACCGATGAAGCAAAGACTGATGATCATAATAGGGTTCATCCTCCTATGTCTCCAGCTGCTGAAGGCACAGGAGAAAGTCAACATCTGGCAAGGCACAGCATGCAGAAAGAATGTGGAAATGACTGCATATCTGGCAAAAGGTGGCAGCAAGATGGCTGTCATCGTATGTCCTGGCGGAAGTTACCTCTGGCACGATATGAATGGCGAAGGACACGAAGTGGGCAAATGGTTGCAGAACAACGGAATCTCTGCATTCGTGCTCCATTACCGTACTGCCGGATTCATGGCCTTCTTCCTGCATTACCGCCATCTGTTCAGAGGAGTCCGATACCCAGATGCTTTGGACGACCTGACCCAAGCCACCTTATATATTAAGGAACACGCAAGGGAATATGGAGTCTGCTCCGACAGCATCGGAGCGATGGGCTTTTCTGCAGGCGGACACCTTGTCCTGTCGGGAGTTACCCTGCGTAAACTTCCCCTGATGTTTGTTGCCCCCATCTACCCGGTCGTTACCATGAATGGGAAATACGTTCACAAGCGGTCGCGCAGAGCCTTGTTGGGCGACAACCGCAAAAACAACAGACGGCTTCGCGACTCCCTGTCTGTTGAGCGCCATATTTCAGCCAGTTGTCCACCCGTATTTCTGGTAAATTGCAAGGATGATCCTATCGTAAAATACCAGAACTCAGAATTGCTCGATTCCGCTCTGACAGTCCATCACATTCCCCATCAATACATCCAATACAAGACGGGAGGACATGGATTTGGAGTCTCCGACACAAAGGGCTCGCCCGAATGCCGGCAATGGAAGAAAGAGTTTTTAGCTTGGGTCAGGAAACTCCAGGCTCAATAAATACAGAATTAAAAAAATCCAATATGAACATAACAGATTTTGACGATATACGCCCCTACAATCCCGATGAATTTCTTGAGGCCATGCAGCGCATCGCCCACAGTTCTTCATTTCCAATTCTTTCTGCATACGTCTATCCGGAAGAATCGGTCAAGGAAATCCGTCAACGCGTAGCCAACTACCAGACGGTCAGGGAATTCCAACAGGACACGATGAGTAAAGTCAACCAACAGGTGATAGAAAACAGCATCACGGAATTTTCCTGTTCAGGACTCGACAAGCTGAGTCCTGAAGGACATTATCTCTATGTTTCCAACCACCGTGACATCATGTTAGACTCCAGTCTCCTCCAATATTTCCTGCTCAATCACGGCTTCGACACTACAGAGATTACCTTTGGTGCCAATCTGATGTCCAACCCGTTGATTATCGATATTGGCAAATGCAACAAGATGTTCAAGGTGGAGCGCCCGGGCGGAAGTCTGAAGGAATTCTATCGCAGTTCCAGACACCTGTCCGATTACATCCGTTTCGTGATTCAGGAGAAAGGACAATCTGTCTGGATTGCCCAGCGCAACGGTAGGACGAAGGATGGAAACGATGCTACAGACCAGGGCATCATCAAGATGTTCTGCATGTCTTGCCCAGATGATAAAATCAAGGCTATAGACCAGTTGCACATCGTCCCTGTGGCCGTTTCCTACGAATGGGAATCGTGCGATATTCTGAAAACACTCGAACTCTACGAAAGCCAGTTTGCCAAATACACCAAAAAGCCGGGCGAAGACCTGAACAGTATTCTGACGGGAATCTCCCAACCCAAAGGCAGGGTGCACATAGAAATCTGCGAACCGATTTCACGCATGGAACTGATGAAACTGGAACAGCTTACGAGCAATGAATATCACAAGGCAGTAGCCCATCTGCTGGACGACCGCATCAACAAAGCCTATCGCCTGTATCCCAACAATTACATCGCTTACGACCTGCGATACGGCACCCAAAAATACCAGGATTTCTATACCCCGCAACAGAAGGAAGAATTCTTGGCACACGTCAGAGAATTGGAACATTATGATACTTGCGACATCGAAATGCTGAAAGATATTTATCTGGGCATTTATGCCAACCCAGTAAACAACAAGTAAGAAGCAGAAGAAAATAAGAAGTAAGAAAATGACAGAACTGATTCTGAAAATATACGATTATCTCAAGACGCATCGGCTGAGTGGCATCTGCTCATCCGTAGCAATCACGCTCATACTCCTCCTTGCAGTTACCAGACTGAACTACAAGGAAGATATTGCCGACTTCCTTCCTATAGACAGCGAGCACCAGAATGCCATGAAGGTCTATCAGAACATTTCGGGAGCCAGCAAGATTTTCGCCATCTTCCAATACCGGAACGCAGCGCAGTCTGATTCTACCCAACAGACTTCAGACACAAAAGCAACAGCCGATGATCCGGAAATACTGACCCATACCATAGACTCTTTCGTAGAGAATGTGGAGAAAGCTGACTCCGCCCACGTCATCAGAAACCTGATGGCGCAAGTGGATTTGGAAAAGATGAATCAGATAACAGATTTCGTCTATCAGAACATTCCTTATTTCCTGACAGATGCAGACTATCGGAGAATGGACAGTCTGCTCAGTCAGCCCGGTTACATTCCCCACCAGTTGAAAGCAGACAAGCAAATGCTCCTCTTCCCTACCGGCGGCATTCTGTCTGATAATATCCAGCGCGACCCGCTGAACCTCTTCACTCCCATCCTGCAGAAATTGCAGCATTCCGAATCCAGTCTGAAATATGAAATGTACGATGGCTATATCTTCTCTCCCGACATGAAGAAGGCCATCGTGATGATGGATTCTCCCTACGGGGCAAGCGAGACTGAGAATAATGCCCACCTTACCCAAATGCTAAAAGACTGTGCCCGGGAAGCCAGCCAGTCGCAGCCGAATATAGAAATCCACATCATAGGCGGACCCGTCATTGCCGTCACCAATGCCCATCAGATCAAAACCGACAGCATTCTTTCTGTAAGTATTGCCGTCGTACTGATTCTTGCCCTGCTCTTCTTCTCCTTCAGAAGCAGGAGAAACCTTTTGCTCATTGCCCTTTCCATCGGATGGGGCTGGCTTTTTGCCATCGGCGGGTTAGCTCTCTTCCACAATCAGGTTTCGGTCATTGTCATCGGCATTTCATCCATCATCTTGGGTATTGCCGTCAACTATCCTCTCCATTTCATCGCCCACCTTTCCCATACACCCGACAAGCGGAAGGCGCTGAAAGAAATCGTCATGCCGCTCTTAGTGGGCAACGTGACTACGGTAGGAGCTTTCCTGGCATTAGTCCCACTAAAATCCGTGGCATTAAGAGATCTGGGACTGTTCAGTTCTCTCCTGCTCGTCGGCACCATCGTATTCGTACTCATCTATCTCCCCCATCTTTCTAAGACGACCGGGGAGGCAAAGCATACGTTCCTTGACAAGTGGAGCAACATCTCGCTCGAAAAGAAACCGGTCTTCGTTACTATCGTGCTCATCCTGACCATCATCTTCGGATATTTCAGTCTGCAGACAGAGTTTGACACCAACATGGCACACATTAATTATATGACCCCGGAACAGAAGGCAGACATGGAATATTTCGCCAAAATGATGAACCAGGAAGACGGAATCCTGAAAGTCTATGCCCTGTCTTCCGACTCCACTTTGGACGGAGCACTCGACAAGAGCCTCTCCTTGCAGGGAACTCTGCAGGAACTTTCCGACCAGAAGACTATACAGGACTACTCCTCCTGCAACCAGTTTATCACATCGAAGAAAGAACAGGCACGGCGCCTGCAACTCTGGCAGAAATTCCTCAATAAGCACCAGCATCTCCTCACTTCCGGCATCAAACCTTATATGGCAGAAGAAGGATTTGCCGATGGTTGTTTCGCAGATTTCGAGCGCATTCTCCAGCAGGATTACCAGCCGCAGGACATTCAGCATTTCAAACCTCTGCTGCAATCCGTATTTGCCTCCAACATCAGTACCGACAGTCTCAACGGCAAATACCACGTCATCAACATCCTCTCTGCCAAAGAAAAGGATGTAAAGAAGGTGGAAGATTGTCTGCAAACACAACATTGCTTCAGTTTTGATGTGAAGAGCATGAACAGCGCCATCGCCAACCATCTGTCAGACGATTTCAACTACATCGGATTTGCCTGCGGATTCATCGTGTTCTTCTTTCTCTGGTTGTCTATGGGAAGTATCGAGTTAGCTGTCCTCTCATTCATCCCGATGGCTATCAGCTGGTTGTGGATATTGGGACTGATGGCCATCTTCCACATGCAGTTCAACATCGTGAACATCATCCTCGCCACCTTCATCTTCGGTCAGGGCGATGACTACACCATCTTCATGACAGAGGGAGCCATGTACGAATATGCTTACCGACGCAAGATGCTTTCCTCCTACAAGCACTCCATCATCATTTCAGCCCTCATCATGTTTATCGGCATCGGCACGCTGATAGTAGCCCGCCATCCGGCACTCCGTTCATTGGCAGAAGTCACCATCGCAGGCATGTTCTCCGTGGTTCTGATGGCCTATATTTTCCCGCCGCTTATCTTCAACTGGCTGGTGAAGCACAAGGGAGAATACCGGGTTCGCCCCCTTTCCTTACAGATGCTTTTCCGCCGTAGGAAAGAGGGAGTGGCCTATTATCACGACCTGGTCCTCGACCGCTACCGCTACAAGGGTGTGGAAGTTTTCTGCACCGTGAAGCGGAATCTCAGGCGCAACCGTGATTATCAGACGTGGATGGAACAGCAGGATACTTCCCAGCCAGTCATCATCCCGTCTGCCGGCTATGGAGAGAAAGCGCTACTCTTTGCCCTGCTCCACCCAGAGACAAAAGTGATTGCCGTAGAAGCAGATCCTGACAAATGCAGACTGATGAAATTCAGCATGGAAGGGATTGTTGAAAATGTAGAAATCATCAACCAAGCTGAAATCAGCCGTCAAATGTGATTATAAATAAGATTCAAGATCTCATGAATAAAATTTAAGATCAACATGAATGAGATTTAAGATGAACTAAAATCAATATGTATAAAAATGAAAATCAATATGAAAGAGAATATTAGAAAAATCCTGGAAGAAGCCCTACCGCTGGTAGATTTAGATTCAGATTTCCTGTTCAATGAACTGGATTCCTTAGGCATTACCACCATCCTGATGCTCCTTTCAGATGAATACCAGATAAAACTGGAATCATCAGACGTAACACCTCGGAATTTCCGCAACTTAGACAGCCTTGTGGTAATGGTAGAAAAGAAAAAACAGGCAGGCGTATGAAGACATCAGAGAACCATCTGTTGACTTTAGAGGACTATCTGGAAAGAGACGCAGCATTATTCCCCGACAAGGTGGCAATCATCTGTGGAGAAGAATCATGCACTTATGGGCAACTGTGGAACCGTGTAACCGATGCAGCCGCTTCGTTTCATAGCAAGGGACAGGCGATTCCTTTCGTTGCTTCCCCTACGATAGAATGCCTCGTAACATATTTTGCCATTCATCTTTCAGGAAACGTGGCAGTTCCGCTGGAACAGGAATCGCAATTTTCTGAAGAAATGAACAAGACAGAAGAAGCCGACATTCCAGCAGGAGTAGCCGACATACTTTTCACGACAGGCACAACCGGCAAGTCGAAGGGAGTGATGATTTCCCATTCCACCATCATCGCCAATGCTGAAAATCTGATAGAAGCACAAGGCTTTCATCACGACCTGACCTTCATCATCAATGGTCCTCTCAGCCACATCGGAAGTCTCTCCAAGGTCTATCCCATCATCCTCGTAGGCGGCACCCTGCACATCATCAACGGAATGAAAGACATCAACCGATTCTTTCAGGCAATGGATTCCCCTACTGAAGGAAAGTTTGCCACATTCCTGGTTCCGGCAAGCATCCGGATGCTGTTGACATTTGCTTCCGACCGCCTCACCCAATATGCAGACAGAATAGAATTCATCGAAACAGGCGCAGCTCCTATCTCTCAGAACGACATGGAGAAGCTTTGTATTGCCCTGCCCCTGAGTCGCCTTTACAATACGTATGCTTCCACCGAGACGGGCATCATCTCCACCTATGATTTCCAGCACGGCGAATGCCTGGTTGGCTGTGTAGGCAAACCGATGAAGCATGCAGGTTTCATCATCGGCGAAGACGGGAAAATCGGCTGTACAGGAAAAACGCTCATGAGCGGTTATTATGGTGATGAAGCCCTGACCCGCTCTATCATGAAAGAAGGAGTCATCTACACATCCGACCGGGGAACCGTTGACGAACAAGGACGTTTGCGGCTCAAGGGACGGGATGGCGACATCATCAATGTGGGCGGTTATAAAGTGGCGCCTGATGAAGTGGAAGATGCCGCCCTCAGCCTTCCATTTATCAAGGACTGCATCTGCATTCCTGCCAACCATCGGGTTTTAGGCACCATTCTGAAACTATTAGTTGTGCTCGACGGGGATCATCCGTTCAACAAACGGGAGATAGCCTTAGCACTTCGCGACAAGCTCGAACCCTATAAAATCCCTACCCAATATGAGCAAGTAGAAAGCATCCAGCGCACCTTCAACGGGAAAATAAATCGGAAGGCATATCTTTCAGGAAAGTAGGCTTGCCCCGAAACCGCTCGTCAAATCATAAAAAAAGCAATTAAAGTCGTAAAAAAACAGACAATTCGCTTGGTGTTTTCAAAAAAATACATTAATTTTGCCACCATAAAATAATAACATAACCAATTATTAGACTATGATGACAATCGAAGAATACAGAGCAGCCATCTTTCAAGCGCTGCTCGATGCAAAGAACGAGGACGGAACTCAGGTTCTCAGCGAAAAGGAAGCCAGAGAAGCCCTCAACGGCTTTAGTGACGATGAGTTGCAAGATGGCATCCTATGGAATTCACCGGAGGATGTGGCTAACATCATATTGGAAGGATAAGAATACTTCAAAATATTCAGTCAAGAAGCGTATCATGGAATTCATGATACGCTTCTTTCATTTTATACGCTTTATTTTAATAGCTGCAAACGCAATAGAATTGTAGAAAGAAACGTCCTATTTTCCATTTCTTTTAAAAATGAAATAAAAAAAAATATAATGCGCAACATTTCTTTGCGTAATTCAATAATTATTTGTAAATTTGCAGCCGCTAAGTCAAACTTATGCTCCATTCGGAGTGATTTGCCCCTCGGATGAGGGCTTTTGATCAGGCATAGAAGAATATTACCGGTAAAAAAGATACATTTAAGATAATGAAGATAGAAAACGAAATCATCAGCTCAGTAATCGCTGCGGTGAAAGAGCTTTATGGTCAGGACGTGCCAGAGAAAATGGTAGCCCTGCAGAAGACCAAGAGTAATTTCGAAGGTAACCTTACCCTCGTCG
>USJD01000035.1 GCA_900554835.1 uncultured Prevotella sp.
CGTTTGGGTAAGGCAAACATCATCGTCAGCGGTGGTGCCGAGGCTGCTATCTGCGCTTGTGGCGTAGGTGGTTTCAATGCTATGCATGCATTGTCAACACGTAATGATGACCCAGAGCATGCTTCACGTCCGTTCAGCGCAAGCCGTGATGGATTTATCATGGGCGAGGGTGCAGGTTGCTTGATTCTCGAGGAACTTGAGCACGCTAAGGCTCGTGGTGCGAAGATTTATGCTGAGATGGTAGGTGAGGGCGAGAGTGCCGATGCTTATCACATCACAGCATCTCATCCTGAGGGTCTTGGTGCTAAGCTCGTTATGGAGCGTGCACTTGCTGATGCCAATCTGAAGCCAGAGGATATTGATTACATCAATGTTCACGGTACATCTACTCACGTAGGTGATATCTCAGAGGCTAAGGCTATCAAGGCTGTCTTCGGTGATGCTGCTTACAAGCTCAACATCAGTTCTACCAAATCAATGACTGGTCACCTCCTCGGTGCTGCTGGTGCAGTAGAGGCTATGGCTTGTGTTCTTAGTGTGAAGAACGATATCGTTCCTCCTACTATCAACCACGAAGAGGGTGATAATGATCCTGAGCTCGACTACAACTTGAATTTCACCTTCAACAAAGCTCAGAAGCGTGAGGTTCGTGCTGCATTGAGCAATACATTCGGATTCGGTGGTCACAACTGTTGTGTAGTATTCAAGAAGTATGCTGAATAATTTAATAGATAGAATAAAGCTCTCTTTCCGCAAGGACAAAGAGCTTTATTTTTCTTTGTACCAGATTCTTGGTTTCTATCCTCACAATATCAGTTATTATAAGATGGCGCTGATGCATAAGAGCATTATGCACCGCAATTCCAAGGGAAAGCCTGTCAACAATGAGCGATTGGAATTCTTGGGAGATGCCGTGCTGGATGCTGTTGTGGGCGATATCGTATATCAACATTTCCCTGGAAAGCGTGAGGGATTTCTTACCAATACAAGAAGTAAATTGGTGCAGCGTGATACGCTCAATAAATTAGCCCAGGAGATGGGAGTCAACCAACTTGTTTTATCTAACGGACACAGTTCTTCTCATAACAGCTATATGGGAGGAAATGCTTTCGAAGCTTTGGTGGGTGCCATCTATTTGGACCGTGGTTATGATGCCTGCATGAAATTCATGAAGCAGCGCATTCTGGCAAAAATGATCAACATCGATAAGGTGGCTTATAAGGAGGTCAACTTCAAGAGCAAACTGATCGAATGGAGCCAGAAGAACCGCGTGAACATTGAGTTTGTATTATGCGACCAGAAGAAGGATGGTAATGGAAACCCTATGTTTACTTTCCTGGTGACGATAGAAGGCATAGAGGGTGACAAGGGCACTGGATATTCCAAGAAGGAAAGCCAGCAGGCTGCTTGTAAGCTTACCCTGGAGCGATTGCGCAAGGAACCGCAGTTTATAGATGCTGTATTCTCTGCCAAGGCCAACAGAACCAAGATGGAAGAGGAACCTGTGGAGAATGTTCCTGATACTGAGGTGAAGGATGACTTCATTATCTCTCAGAATACGGAAACTAAAGAGCCGGAGAAGCATGAGAATGTCTTCAAGGAAGAGGTTTTCGAGGATAAGGTTGTCAAGAAGGTAACTACTGTCGAGACAACCGATTCACAGGAAGAAGATGAATTTGATTTGAGCGATATTTCCGCACAGCCTAAGATACAGAGCCGTGAGGATATCATCGCTGCCGCCGAAGCCGCTGCATTTGCAGAGGAATAAAAGCAGACAATAAAGGCTTTAGTGATTGGCTATTTCACTAAAGCCTTTATTGGTATTATCATATTTTTTGCGTAAATAAATCATCCATTGTGATTTGTTTTTGCACGATATCGCTGTGTTTATTCTCCTTTATCCCAAAGGAAGTAATGAATGTAAGGATGAGAGATTTTTTAGTTTTTGTTTCTTCTAAGAATGTACTGATTTTATTTTGCAACTTTTCTTCGTATTCCTTACTAATCTCAAATGGACCATTATAGAATTTAATTTCACAGAGATTGATGGTTTCATCTTTGCGATCTATAAGTAAGTCGATTTGCGCGCCCTTTTCTGTTTTGTTGCTACGCCAGGAACATACTATCGTTTGAACACCCGATATGCCGAGGGACTGTTTGATGCTCTCTATATGGTTTAGGCAGAGCATTTCAAATGATAGTCCTATCCATGTATGGTGCATAGGCGTATTTTGTGATGAAGACCAGAAATGAGAGTCTTGGTATTTATTGTGCTTGATGAATTTGAAGTAGAAGAGCGTGTAGAAATCTATCAATTGAAATAGTGTATTTCGTTTCTGACGAGAATCACCGCTCATTCTGGTGCTGGTGGAGAATGGCTCATATAAACGGATGAAACCGCATTGTTCCAACTCCTCTAATACCGTGGAGAAAGCTCCATTGTCAGTAAGACCTGACGATTTCACCAATTCTTGACGTGTCATGCCAATACCCTTGTTGGCAAGAGTAGTAACCACGGCAATATGGTCGGTAGATTTTTTGAATAAGGCACGATATAGTTCGTCGAACTCACCTTTTAATTCTGCATTTTCCGCAAAGAATAGTTGGTCAATGTTTTGTGCCAAGCTCTTCGATTTGTCCATCATGGATAGATAATACGGTATTCCACCCATCACCATATAGCATTCAGCTATTTGTTTTCTGCTATATCCGAAGTGATATGTTTGGAAGTATTCTTCACATTCATGTAGTGTAAATGGTTTAAGAAACAAGTGGTGGGTTAGGCGATTGTGTAATCCTCCACGATTGTGAATTAAGTTGTTGATCATCCAAGAAGTGGCAGAGCCACAAACGATGAGTTTGATATCATTACGTAGTACAGCCCAACTATTCCAAAAGTTTTCCAATGCAGGGATAAAGCCTGATTTGGCAGTATCCATCCAAGGCAATTCATCTATGAAAATGACTTTTTTGCCGTGGGGGAGTGATTCTAAATATTGTTCAAGGCCATAGAATGCCAATAACCAACTCTTGAAAGTTTGAAGAGTTGCAGAGTGAGTATATTTTTGCAGAGCTATGCTAAAGTTGACAAGTTGTTCGCTTTTGCCAACGCCATGCATTCCTGTCATGAAAAAGGCAAAATAATCCTTTACGGCTTTTCTTATGAGAAAAGTCTTTCCCACACGTCTTCTTCCGTAAACGGCGATAAACTCAGATTTTTCAGAGTTTAAATATTTGTTGAGGTCTTCAAGTTCGACTTCTCTTCCTACCAACTTCTGTTCCATATTTGATTCGTTATTTTTTGCGCAAAGATACAAAAAAGTGGCCATTAGCGCAAATTATTCACGGATAATCTGCGCTAATGTATGTGAAAATGTATGTTAGCGCAGATTATCTGTTGAATCTTTTATCGTGTCCGCTTTGGGGAACTGCTATAATTTTTATATTGACTTGAAGAAAAATAAGCTATATTACGAATAAAAAGTGCGAATTCCGAGCCTTAGTCATTCTTCTTTTCTTTTTAAAGTCATATATTTAATATTAAAAATAGTAAAAACTTTCTCTATATGAAAAGTTTAGGTTAATTTTGCAACTCAAAAGATATTAATATCATATATGAGTTTAACAAGTATAGTAAGCAACGTCTTCAAACCTCGCCAAAAGGAGTTGGAGAAGTACCTTTATGATGCAGAACATATGCAGCATAAAGTACTCATGCACCTTATCAATAAGGGCAAAAATACAGAATATGGCGTTAAGCATCTACTAAATACGACTGATAGTTACGAGAAATTCGCAAAAAATGTACCTGTCAATTCCTATGAGGAACTGAAAGGGGATATCGACCGTATGCGCCACGGAGAGCAGGATGTTCTCTGGCCTGGAACCGTGAAATGGTATGCTAAGTCGTCTGGTACTACCAATGACAAGAGTAAGTTTATCCCTGTTTCACGAGACGGATTGCATGGCATCCACTATGCCGGTGGCTTTGATGCTGTGGCATATTATCTCCGTAATAATCCGAAAAGTAAACTGTTTGATGGCAAGAGCCTGATTCTCGGCGGTAGCCATTCACCTAATTATAATGTAGAGGGAAGTCTGGTGGGAGACCTGAGTGCCATCCTCATCGAAAATATCAATCCACTTGCCAATCTGGTACGTGTTCCTAAGAAGCAGACAGCTCTTCTGAGCGATTTCGAGGTGAAACGCGACCGCATTGCCCGTGAAACGATGAATAAGAACGTAACCAATATCTCGGGTGTTCCAAGTTGGATGCTCAGCGTATTGGTTCGTGTGATGGAACTTTCCGGCAAGAAGCATCTGGAGGAGGTATGGCCTAATCTGGAGGTCTTCTTCCATGGCGGTATCGCTTTTACTCCTTATCGCCAGCAGTATGAGCAGCTCATTACTTCTCCTAACATGCATTATATGGAAACCTATAATGCCAGCGAAGGATTCTTCGGTTTGCAGGATGATCCGTCAGACCCTTCCATGTCGCTCATGGTGGATTATGATGTCTTCTATGAATTTATCCCGATGGATGAATTTGGTACCGACAATCCTACCGTAGTGCCATTGCAGGGAGTGGAAATAGGCAAGAACTATGCGATGGTTATTACTACTTCCTGTGGATTGTGGCGCTATCTCATTGGTGATACAGTCATGTTTACCAGCAAGAATCCATATAAGTTTGTCATCACGGGTCGTACCAAGTATTTCATCAATGCCTTTGGCGAAGAACTGATTATGGACAATGCCGAGAAGGGACTGAAGTATGCTTGTGATAAGACAGGAGCCCAGGTGGCAGAATATACGGCAGCACCTGTGTTTATGGACAGTAATGCGAAGTGCCGCCATCAGTGGCTGATAGAGTTCTCTAAGGAACCGGCAAGTCTCGATGAGTTTGCCACATTGCTGGATCAGCATCTGCAGGAAATCAACAGTGATTATGAGGCAAAGCGCTTCCACGATGTTACTCTCCAGCATCTGGAGATTGTGAAGGCCCGTCCTAATCTCTTCAACGACTGGCTCAAGAGCAAGGGCAAGTTGGGTGGACAGCATAAGATACCTCGTCTGAGCAACAGCCGTAAGAATATCGACGAGATGCTCCAGATGAATCAGTAGATCATGGCTTCATCCGGAAGTTTATGATATATTAAAGGATAAGAATAATTAGCAGAAAGGTAAGAATAATGAAGAAGATATTAGATTTTTTAGTTGGAAACAGCCAGAAGGAAAAAACTCTGTTTTTGCCTCTCTATCTGCTTGCTTTTCTGCTTTTGGTTTCCTGTGCCAAGATGGGACAGCCAGACGGAGGATGGTATGATGAAACTCCGCCTAAGGTGATAGGTGCTGACCCGGCAGATGGCGGAGTAGGGGTGAAGAGCAAGAAAGTAAGCATCTACTTCGATGAGTTTATCAAGCTCGACAATCCTTCTGAGAAAGTCATCGTGTCTCCACCTCAGTTGGAGGCTCCAGAAATCAAGGCTGCGGGTAAGAAAATCACCGTCTCTCTGGTCGATTCCCTGAAGTCGAATACGACTTATACCATTGATTTCTCTGATGCTATCAGCGATAACAATGAGAACAATCCGATGGGTAACTTCACCTATAGTTTTTCTACGGGCGAGGCTATCGACACCATGGAAGTATCCGGATATGTGCTCGAAGCAGAAAATCTGGAACCGATCAAGGGTATTTTGGTGGGTCTGTATAGCGATCAGGCTGATTCTGCATTCAAGACCAAGCCGATGCTCCGAGTGAGCCGTACGGATAGCCGTGGCCGTTTCGTAGTGAAGGGTATTGCACCAGGCTCTTATCGCATCTATGCCTTGCAGGATATGGATGGCAACTATATGTTCAATCAGAAGAGCGAGAAATTAGCTTTCTCTCATGACATCATCGTACCTTCCTGCAAGCCGGACGTCAGACAGGATACCACTTGGATTGATACCCTTCATATCAAGTCTATCGCCCAGGTGGATTACACCCATTTCTATCCAGACGATATTGTGCTGAGAGCATTCACCGAAACGCTTACCGACCGCTATTTTCTGAAGTCAGAGCGCAAGGAACCCAACAATTTCTCTCTCTTCTTCAGTTATGGAGATAGCATCCTGCCTACCATCAAGGGTCTGAATTTCAATGAGAAAGATGCTTTCCTGCTGGAGGCAGTAGAGAAGAAGGATACCCTTACTTACTGGTTGAAAGATACTGCGTTGGTCAATCAGGACACGCTGCGGATGGAATTGGCTTATCGCATGACCGACAGTACCGGCGTATTGGTGGATAAGCTTGATACATTGGAGATATTGGCAAAGATTCCATACGCCAAGCGACAGAAACAGCTCAATAAGGAACTGGAAGACTGGACCAAGAAACAGGAAAAACTCAAGAAGAAAGGGGAGCCTTATGATTCCATCATGCCTCTCAAGCCATTGGAAGTGCAGGTGGGCGTCTCATCCCAGTTGGATCCGGATAAGAACATCCGATTTACGTTCCCTACGCCTCTCTCAAAGGTAGATACGGCAGGCATTCATCTTTATGCCAAGCATGATACGCTCTGGTATCGGGCACCTTTCGAGTTTAAACCGGTTCCTAATAAGTTGAGGGAATATGAGTTGCGAGGCGAATGGCGTCCGAATATCGAATATAGTCTGGAAGTGGATTCTGCGGCTTTCGAAGACATCTACGGATTGGCTACCAAGGCTATCAAACAGGGATTCAAGGTATCTTCGCTGGATGAGTATGGTACTCTTCTGGTCAATATCACCAGTTTGACTGACGAACCGCTGCTTGTACAGTTGCTCAATGGTCAGGATCAGGTAGTCAAGGAAGTGAAGGCCATCAATGGTGTGGCAGAATTTTATTATCTGAAGCCACAGAAATATTACTTGCGCCTGATAGTGGACCGCAATAATAACGGCAAGTGGGATACGGGCTGTTATGATGAAGACCAGCAGGCAGAAGAAGTATATTACTATCCTGGAGCTATCGAATGTAAGGCGAAGTGGGATGTCACGGAATCTTGGGATCCTAAGGAGAAACCATTGTCACACCAGAAGCCAGGTGCCATCACCAAGCAGAAGCCAGACAAGGAGAAGAAAGTAAAGAACCAGAATGTAGAGCGTGCCAAGAAACTTGGCATACAATACATTCCTAAAATATGATGAACTATGAAAAGAATGAAGTCATTGTGGATAGCAGTATTACTGCTGATGGTCAGCACTACAGTGTCTGCCCAGTGTACTTTCCGTAATACAGCCTTCAAGTCGGGTGAGTTTCTCACTTACAATTTGTATTACAACTGGAAGTTTGTGTGGGTGAAGGCTGGTACAGCCAGCATGTCTATTGTGCAGAGTACCAAGAATGGCAAGCCCGCTTATCGCACCTCATTGGTGACGAGAGGAAATCACAAGGTAGATGATTTCTTTGTCCTTCGTGATACGCTTTTGAGCTATACGGGTACCGATATGTCTCCGATGTATTTCCGCAAGGGAGCTCGTGAGGGCAAGCGATATACGGTAGATGAGGATTTCTACAGCTATTCTGGCGGCAAGTGTCATGTCAAGATGCATCGTAAGCACAATGACGGTTCTCATTCCTGGAAGAAAGTCAGCTATGATGATTGCGTATTTGACATGCTGAACATCTTCCTCCGTGCCCGTAGTTTCGATCCTGCCAACTGGAAGAAGGGTTATGTAGTCAAGTTCCCGATTGTGGATGGCGATGGCCGTACACCTGCCCAGATTAAGTTTGCGGGCAGAGAAACCATCAAGGCCGACAATGGTGTGAAGTATCGTTGTTTGCGTCTGGCTTATCAGGAGTATGAGAAGGGCAAGTATAAGCGCATCGTCGATTTCTACATTACTGATGATGAAAATCATGTACCTGTACGTCTGGACATGTTCCTGAAGTTTGGTAGTGCCAAGGCCTTCCTCATTGGTATGAAGGGCGTTAGAAATCCTGTTACTTCTATTGTGAAGTAATATTAGAATCTTATACTACTAATGAATTTACGAAAATCAAATAGGGGATTAGCATGGGTAATATTTTTATCCATGCTAATTGTTTCATGCACAGGTAATAAGGGGTATGACCAACTATTAGCAAAAGCTGATAGCTTGATGAATGTAGATGACGATTCAGCTAAGGTTGCCATCCAACTGCTTGATGATGTCAAACCTGAACTTACTGAGTTTACTAGAAGTCAGGTGATGCGTTATGAATTGCTTTATCACAAGGCGATGAATAAGGCTGATATTGCTTTTACATCGGATAGTGTCATGTTGGAAGTCGTAGATTATTATGAGCATCATGGTTCTGCGAACGACAGGATGTTAGCTTATTATGTGTTGGGATGTGTGTATCGAGATATGCATGAGGCACCATTGGCATTAGAGTACTATAATAAGGCTACAGAACAAGCTGATACAACAGTCAAAGATTGTGACTATGCCACACTTTGCAGGGTGTATAGCCAGATGGGAGTACTATTTGACAAACAGCACTTACCTTACCAAGAATTGGATTCTTGGGATAAAGCGGTTAAGTATGCTTATTTGGCAAAAGATACTTTGAATGCCATTCGGTATTACCAAAACAAGATTGGTGCCTACGAATGTTTAGGTCAAAAAGATTCTGCTGCATTTGTAAATATAAAAGCTGCTAAATTATTCAAAAAGCATGGATATTTAGCAGATTCTAAAATAGCTTTTGGCTGTAATTTGGGATATTATCTAAATAAAAATAGAGTTAAGGAAGCTAAGGAGGCTATTGACGCATACCAATCAACTCATTATAGAGGTAATTCTAATTGGGAAGACTCTTATGCCTATGTACTTTATGAGCAAGGCTTATATTATTTGATTGTAGAAAAACTGGATTCTGCGTATTCATGTTTAAGTCAAAGTTTTGAACAAAGTAAATCTTTTAGTAATTTGGCTGCTTCAACAAGAGGATTAGCACAATATTATGCCAAAACAAGTAATCCAGTTTTGGCTGCTAAATATGCATTACTGAGTTCTGCGTATAATGATTCTGATTTGATTGCAACACGGCAGGGGCAGTTGCAACAGGTTCAAGCGATGTATAATTATAATCGAAATAAATATATAGCGTACAAAGCGCAGTTAAAAGCAGAGCAACGGATGAGTATAATTTATATAGTCATCATTTGTGCTATTTTGTTATTTATTGTTTCTATTTCAATTTATAGAAAAAGGCTTAGGTTAAGAAATAAGCGAATAGCTATGGTACAAAAGATGTATAATGATAGTGTGCAACAGTTGAATGAAGCTCAACAAGAATTGTTAAAACTTCAAGATTTGAATGAGAATACTATAGCAACTCTTGTTAAGGAGAAAGAGGAGACAATACAAAAATTGCAAATGGAAGTCAAGAAGTATGAAGAGGCAAATATAGGACACAATCTTTTGGAATTGGAAAAACAACTCAAGCAGTCACCTATATATCAACAACTTGTTTATTTGGAGAATCATCCTTTAGAGAAGATGACAAAAAATGATTGGAGCAATTTGGAAGAAACGGTAGAAAAATTTGTATATGGTTTTGCCGATTTAAAGCAAAAACTGAATACCAAGGAATATCATATTTGTCTCTTGGTAAAGCTTCACTTCTCTCCTTCCACTATCAGTTCTTTAATAGGAACGTCCTTGTCTGATATATCAAATTCTCGCCGAAGAATGCTTGCTAAAATTTGTGGAAATTCGGGAAATGGTAAAGATTTTGATGACTATATACACCATATTTTATAAGCAAATACATGTTTGTAAATTTTTGTAAACTATTTGCAAGTCTCTGAAATATAATTACTTTCAGAAGACTTGTAAATTTTTGTAAATTATGACAGCTTCATTTGTTTGTTGTTTTTGAAAGAAACCTATAATTTTGCGGCAGATTTCAAAAATAACATAATATGAAAAAGTACATTTTAATTTTATTCGGGGGGGGCAATGCTATTTTGGGCTAACCCAACAGTTGCAATGTCATACTATTTGTATAGTAGTATTGATTATAATAATCAACTAAGCACTAGAGGTAGTAGAATGCCAAAGCGTCCTTTGAGTATTGACTTGACAGATCAAGTAATTACAGTACCAAATCAAGTACTTGGTTATACGTTAACTTTGGTGGGCGAGAATGGAGAGGTGTATGCCTATATCCTTTCTAGTAATACCATAACTATACCAGATAATTTGGAAGGCAAGTTTGAACTTCAAATCACCAATGGGACTGTAACCTATACCGGAAAGCTATATTTGTAAACCGTTCACTTTATAGTGGACAACTAATAACTATAAACTAATGAACAAATTGTTTTTAATTGTGTCATTGGCAATGACGATGAGCATTGCCAATGCAGGTACCCTCACCTCAGAAGGTAAGCGTTCTGACAGAAAAATCTTGGAGATAACCAAGATTGTCAAGTTGTCGAACAAGCAAGAACTGCAGATTAGAACTGCTTATGATGCATACAATGTCAAGATAGACTCGGCATTGTATGAAGTAAAGGATGCCAAGGCTGCTGCTCGTATCAAATATGAAGCAGGTAAGGAATTTAACAAGACCTTGATGGCGACTCTCACCGAGTCACAGCGCAATAAGTACATCGAAGTAACTTCTACTCCTGAAGTTGAGGCAAAGACCGACTATAAGTTAGGCTTACTCAAAGAGGCTAATGAGTATTCTGACTTGGAACTTAAACTGAAACGTAAGGCAATTTTTACCTATCTGATGAGTGAGAAAATCGTATATGCTCGTGACAAGTATGACATCAAGAAACAAAAAGAGAACATCAGTCGTCTGAAGAACTTGATCCCGAAGGCTCTTCTCGAAAGTAACATACGAGAGAAGCAGAAAGGACAAGGCAAGATTTCAAATGGTAGTATTAACTGGTAAAATTGAACATTATGAGAAAATTGAAAGTTTTTTTGTTCTTGACCATGCTCCTGTTGTCTTCTACTTACACCAATGCAGTAAGTTTGGATTCTATTAGTCCGAGCAAGTTGTTGAGATATGCCAAAAGGGTTCGTTATGGTATCAATACGGATGTAAATTTGGAACGTGCAGCAAAAATCTATAGCTATTTGGCTAAGAAGGGCAATGCTGATGCTCAGAGAGAACTAGGTTGTATGTTCTTGAATGGAGAAGGAGTGTCTAAAAATTATAAAGTCGCTCATTCTTTGTTAAAGAAAGCTTGTCTTTCCAATGATACCAAGGCGATGTGTGCTATGGCTTATGTATATCAGTATGGTCTAGGTACAAAAACTAACAAATCTTTGGCCTTTAAGTTGTATTTGCGTGCCGCTCGTATGGGGAATGCTATAGGATGCTATGGAGCAGGAAATATGTTGTATAAAGGGCAAGGTGTGAAGCAAAATTACCAAAAAGCCGAAGAAATATTACTGAAAGGTTCTGAAAAAGGCAATGCGAAGTGTGACTTCTTGCTGGCCAACTATTATGCCTATGGATTTGGGGGTACTCCTGATTATTCAAAAGCAAAGGAGTTTTTGAATAAGGCTGTGCAAAATGGACATGGCTGGACTGTAGATATGACTCTTTTCAATAAGTTAGATTCTATCATCAAGCAAAATAACTTAGCTGCATCTAAGCCTTCTTTAGCCAAAGCGCAGGGAAGAAGTACAACTGTGAAAGTTGACAATTCTTCTGATGTGATAGGCTCTTGGAAAGGTACGATGTCTCTTTACGATTGGGGAAAAACAAGAGTGTTGTCAGAAGAACCTATAGCAATAGAAGTCTCACAAGATACGTGCCTTGTGGTAACTTGCCTTCAAAACGACTCCATCATATCAGTCTTTAGGTCTGATAAGCAGTTGGTAAATAAGTGGCAGAAAGAACATATCACTAAAGAAGACAAAATATACAAATGGATTCCATTGTCAATCTCCTTTAAAAAGTCATCCGATAACAACACTTTGTACGCCTATGTTAACCGTTTGAATGCTAGTAAGCACTGTGCCTTGAAGCCAGTTATGTTGACATTGCAACGTGATGGGACAACAACTAATATCAGTAATGTACTGTTAGATGGAAGAGTAAGCGTTTCTCCATTGCCTGTACGAGATGATTTCACGGTAACTTTAAGTGTTACTTCTGCTACTAATGTAAATGTGTCGATATTCAATCTTGCAGGAATGAAAGTTGCAGATTATGGTACTCGTCAATTGAATGTTGGTAGCAACAGGTTATCTTTCCATTCTACCCTTTCTGCAGGAGAATATATCCTCAAAGTAAAAGGAAAAGGCGTGCGTGAGGTATTAAAATTTATTCATTTATAAAATTTAACGTATGAAATGGATTAAGTTATTGATAATAGTTATATCTTTGTCACTACCAATTCATTCCTACGCATGTTGGGATGATGATATGGATGATGACGATGAAGGTTGGTATAATAATAATGATGATGATGACGATGAAGGTTGGTATAATAATAATGATGATGACGACGATTATGCTTGGGATATAGATTTACCTGATGTTATCATTACTGCAGACGATGATGATTCATGGGATGAAAGTGATGATGATTGGTGGAGAACTGATTATGGCGATGATGACGATTCATGGGATGATAGCAGTGATGATGACGATGATTGGTGGGATGTGGACGATACGGATAAAGGAAATTGGGGATATTCTGATGAAGAAAAAGAACCCAATGTGCCGTATAAGAGATATTATGAGCCAAATCCTAATGAGCATTCTTTAGCAACAGATAAGGTTAAGTTTCCTGGTTCGTGGGATAGGCAAGATAAAAATATGAATTGTGTATCTACGGTTCTTGAATATGTTGCTAATTTTTTTGATAATAGTATGTTATATGGTTATCAACCTTATCGTACTTCTTTTGAACAAACATATTATGAATTATTTAATAGAAGTTTAGATATATATGGGGTAAATATTAATCAGATGTCTGATTTTTATACCGTATGTGGATTTGAAAATAGTAAAATAACTTTTGGTGAAATAAAATCTTTTATAGATAGTAATTATCCAATAATTGCGACAGTAAAAAGCTCATTAGAGGGTTTTGCTCATGAAGTATTTGTTGTTAGTTATACTGATAATAATGAGATTGTTGCAGTTAATCCAACACGTGGTGAATATCAATCGTATCATCAAGATGACTTTTATGGTAATGCAATTTTTGTATTAAAACAATATAAATAAAAAATATGAAAAAGTTTCTTTATATAATAATGGTTTTATGGTTTTGTGTATGTGATATACAGGCACAGGCAATTACTCTTCAACAATTGAAGAATACATCTTGGCATTTAAAAGAGCCAAGCAATCCGAATGTAGATACTTACTTCGAATTTTCAGATAGAGTCTTGACTAATGTATCGGATGCTCATTATGCTGATACTAAGTTTAGAAAAGGGTTGAAGAAGAAATATACAAACAAGTACTTGTATTATATAGCCAATCAAATTCCAAGTAGCTTCGATGGTAAGAAAGTAGGGCAATCAGGACAAGGAACATATATCATCCAAGAGTTGGATGGTGAATTCTTTTGGTTTCAAATATTGCAATTTAGTTCTTCAGAATTGAAGGTAAAGACTAAGTTTGGGCAAACTTTTGTATTTGAGAAAGTATGATATTCTGACAAATCATGGAGACAATAGGGATGAGAAATATTTTGGTAATTTCTTTAGTTTTTCTTCTGAGCATGGTGTGCCATGCTCAGAAGATTGCTACGTCAGAACTTAATGGGACGAAATGGAAAGAGATTAGTCCTACTTATGATTATTGTGAGAGAGGAATGACTTTTACAATGGACACTCGTACGACAAGTACCAAGTTTTACAAGACAGGAAAAGAGTTTAATTGTCCTCTAAAGTATTATATATCTTCCTCTATTCCAGAAACTTTCGATAGCACTCAAATAGGAAAAAGCAGAAGAGGCACTTATATTATTCAGTTTGTTGATAACAAAGTGTTTTGGTTCAAAATAGTGGAGTTAAGTAATACAAAAATGACATTGTTGTCTAAGTATGGACAAACTATCATTTACCAAAAGATAAAGTAAATAATAAGATGTGTACGGCATGTGTAAACATGCCGTACATTTTGGTACAAGAATGTAAGGAAGGTATATATGAGGTTTGTAAGAGTTTTTCTAATTATTATTGCGCTAGTTTTGAGCATGACATGTCATGCACAAACAGTATCTTTGAGTCAATTGACTAACACTAAATGGAAATTGACCAAACCAGTGTTCAGTTATTGTGATAAGACAATGTCCTTTACAAGCACGGAATTGACGAATACATCTAGTTCTCACTATGTGAAGCGAGGAGAAACTAAGGAAACGAAACGTTTTTTTAGCAACTCTTATCCATTTTACCTTGCAACTGTGATTCCTACAACTTTCAATCAAAGCTTAGTAGGGAAAAGTAACTCTGGAACTTATATTATTAAGTATGTTGGCAAGAGGGTTGTGCCTTTTAAAATTTTGAGTGTTAGTAGTGGTCAGTTGAAACTTTCGACTCCACAGGGCGATGTATTGATTTATGATAAAGTCTATTAAAAATATATTAGTTTTTGCAATTTATTTTCTTCTGAGCATGGGATGCCATGCTCAGAAGATTGCTACGTCAGAACTTAATGGGACAAAATGGAAATTAGTAAGCCCTGTTTCTGATTATTGTGAACGAGGTATGTCTTTCACGATGACTACTCGTACGATGACAACAAAGTTTAAGAAAAACAAGAAGGAGTTTCTATTTCCTTTAAAGTATTATCTCTCTTCTTCTATTCCTAAAACATTTGATAGTTCACAGATAGGGAAGAATTGAAAGGGTAGTTATATTATCCAATATGTTGATAACAGTGTGTTTTGGTTCAAGATAGTTGATATAAGCAGTACGAAAATAACTCTGTTGTCTAAATTAGGCGAACTTCTTTGTTGGAGAATCAAGTTGCTATTCGATTGCGTCAGCTATATGGTGAGAAAGTTTATTTTTACAATCAAGGTATAGAAGTTGATTTCGTGGTATATGATGAAGGTATAGCCATTCAAGTTTCTTATTCATTGCAAGATTCTGATACCGAGAAGCGAGAGGTTGATGCTTTGGTGAAGCTCAACAAGACCTTGCCGATGCAAAAAATGATAATAATTACCAAGGATGAGGAAAAAGAGATTGTAAAGAGTAGAATTACTATTCAGGTTATTCCTGTATGGAAATGGTTAATCACAGAGTAGTTTTTAGCCTCTAATACTGCAAAAGATGAGGAAAAAGAAAAAATATGCTTCAAAAAAGAATAATTCTGAAAAAGAATGTGTACCTTTGCAACTCAAAGACATTTTTGTCATTTAGAAACTCTGATTGATGGAAAGATATAGTTTCGAGGTATTATTTAAGGACAATTATTCCAAAGCCTACTACCTTGCCTTGCGCATCTTGCATGATGACGAGGCAAGCAAGGATGTTGTATCCGATGCTTTCGAACTGGTTTGGAAAAGAGTCCGATATCAAGATGTTGATAATATTTCTTCCTATCTGTTGACCACAGTAAAGAATGTCAGCTTAGACTATATTCGTAAGCAGGATATTCGTTCTCGTTATGTATTGGCGAGTATGAAGGAAACAGAAATGGTGGTCAATTCTGTTTATGACCATTGGGATGTTCATGAAGAGAAAATAAAGGCGATAATGGGTGCTTTAACTGAGTTGACTCCACGAACCCAACAGATTGTACAACTCTGTTATGTGGAGCATAAGAAATACCGAGAGGTCGCGGCGGAGTTGGATATCAGCGAGAGTGCCGTGAAAAAACATATCATGCAGGCACTCAGTTATATGCGGAAAAAATTCAAAGGTGCTGAGTTTTACTAAACTTAACTTATTCTAACGAAATATTAAGACGTTAAAGGTACCATATTTTCTTGAAACTTCGTTTTAAAAGAAAAAAGATTCCAATGAAAGAAGAAAAAGATATAAAACAGCAAGTCTTAGATGCAATGGACGATTCTGTAGAGGATATGCTTCAGCATTCAGATGCACAACTCGAATCCGAGGTGGGCATGGAGACCTTGTGCGATATACTGGATTTGGACGAAGCCGCTAATCGCCAATTTGGACCTGTTCCTGATGTGAATGCTGCATGGGATAAGTTCAGTAAAGATAAGATGGACGAAGAATATGAGGAGGAAGAATCTGAGAGCCATCCGATATTCAAGACTTTGTTACGTTATATTGCAGCCTGTGCTGCAGCTATTCTGCTGATCGTAGTCTTGATGACCTGGAATCATCAGCAGCCGGGTCAAAAATCGATGGCGGAAGTCAAGGATTCAGTAGAAAATCAAATTGCTAAGATAGAATCTCCACAATCTCATGAAGTATCTGCATCAGAATCAGTAAAAACGATTGAGATTAAAGCAGGAGAGCAGAAGACTGTTACTTTGCCAGATGGCACAGAAGTATGTCTTAATTCAAAGAGTATCCTGAAATATCCAGAGAATTTTGGTAAAGACAATCGTAATGTAGAGTTTTATGGTGAGGGATATTTCAAAGTACACCATGATGCTAATCTTCCTTTTATTATCAAGACTCATTCCGTTTCTACCAAGGTATTAGGTACAGAATTTAATCTTCGATGTTATAACAATGAGGATGTACACGTCACTTTGGTACAAGGTTCTGTGGAGGTATCTCTTGACCAGAGCAAGGTGAGAATTTCTCCAAAACAAGATGCTTATATAGAAAATGGCAAGGTCATGGTTCAGAATGTCAACCCAAAAGACTTTACGAGTTGGAAGGATGGCGTCTTGTATTTCGACAATGCTTCCTTGCGTACCATTTTACAGCAGTTGGGACGAGTATATGATGTGAATATAGTTTGTCGTGACGAGCAATTGCTCAACAAGCATTTCCATTATATGTGCAATATAAAGGATAGTTTAGAGAATGCTCTTAAGTTGCTCAATGAGAGTTCTGAGGTTAATGTCAAGATAAAGAATAATATAATAGTAATTGAGTAATGTAATTTTTGTTGTTCCTATAACAAAAAAGCTAATAAAATCTTCAAAAATATAAGAATCTGAATAAAAATATAACAAAAAGTAAGTTTTTTGCAATAAAAACTTTCAATTAGGGGTGCCCTTTTATAGAAAGTGTACGTCATAATGGCATAATATAGTAACGATAAAGAGGTTTTATCAATTTAATAATTAGAGTAAATATGCTGTTATGAGAAAGAAGAGAATTCTATTTTCTACATGCTTAGCATTAGCATTGTCTGGATATTGTGGCAATATAGCCGTGGCACAGACAAGTAATGTGAAGTATGAGCAAGTAATTAATTCAAAACCATTGACATCGGTTTTGAAGGACTTAGAGGAGAGATTTGGTACCAAAATTGTATTCTCTTATGAGGATTTGGAGGCTTACAAGGTAAACGCTCATGTCAAGGCTAACTCGGCAAAAGATGCGTTGAACCAAATTTTAGCAGGCATCCCTGTAAGCTACACGATTAATAATGGTACGATTTCCGTTAAGGTTGCAGCTAAAGCGCAAACTATCAAGAAAGTTACTGTTTCGGGTAAAGTATTGGATAGTAAAGGTTACCCTATTCCTGCTGCTACCATTATGTTGCAAGGTAAGAAAGGTATAGGTACCATTACGGATGATGATGGTAACTTTTCTATGAACCTTGAACAGGGTAAGGGTGAGACTTTATTGTTCTCATTCCTTGGAATGAAGACTTCTTCTTATTTCGTTAATTGTCGCAAGAACGTTAGCAATATTACAGTTACATTGAGTGATGATAATCATTTGCTTGATGAGGTTGTTGTAACTGGTTATCAGACTATTTCAAAGGAAAGGGCTACTGGTGCTTTTGGTTCTATAAATAGCAAACAGTTAGAAGCTAAACTCAATTCAGATTTGAAGAATGTTATTGAGGGTCAGGTGGCAGGTGTAGTTTTGGATAAAGATGGTAATATTTCCATTCGTGGTATTTCTACATTGAGAGCTGAGACAAAACCTTTGTTGGTAGTTGATGGTTATCCTACAGAAGGTGATTTAAGTGATTTGAACCCAGAAAATATAGAGAATGTCACCGTTCTTAAAGATGGTGTAGCTGCTTCTATTTATGGTTCTCGTTCTGCTAATGGTGTAATTGTTGTAACAACAAAGAACGGATCAAAGGGTAAGGCAAAAGTAAGCTATCAAGGAACATTTAAGTTTGAGCCAAAGCCAGATTTGGATTACTTGCATATGGCGAATACTTCCGATTATATAGATGCTGAGATAGAACTTTTTAATCAAAACTCAAGTTATTATAGTATTTCTGATGAAGAAGATAATTTGTCAGAAATCGAATATTTGTTGGTTGCTCAAAAGGCTGGACTGATGACAGAACAAGCTACTAATGAGCAAATTAACAAACTGAGAGGGTATAATTTCCTTTCTCAGATGAAGAAGTATATGTTCCGTACTGCGTTCCAGCAGATGCATAATGTGTCTATTAGTGGTGGTAATGATGACGTTACCTATAATTTGGCTGTTAACTACACTAATAATAGGAGTTCATATATTAATACAAAGGATAATCGACTCATTGTCGATTTTAAGAACACTTGGAAACCTTTCAAGTTCTTAACAGTTGGTGTGTCTGCAAATTTAAAGTATTCAAGAGCAAAGTCGCCTAATACTTCTTGGCAAACATTGACAGATTATACCGATAAGGTAAAGCCATATACTCAATTGGTAGATGAGAATGGTAACTTGACAAACATCCGTACAGTCAGTCTTGCTTTGCAGAATACATTCGATAAAGTTAGTGGTTTAAAGGATGTAACTTATAATCCTATCAATGATGCATATCAGGATTATAATACTACCCAAAATTTTGGTGCAAGATTGAATGCTTATATGCATTTTGATATTTGGAATGGAATTAGTGCAGATTTTGGTGGAACTTGGTCTCGTACTAATACTACTTATAAGTCAATTTCTGAAGCTAATAGTTATGATATGCGTTTAGCTTACAATAGTATGACTTCTAAAAAGAATAATTCCAACCATTATGTGCCAGATGGAGATATGATTAATGAGTCTCGCTCTAATAATGAGAACTGGACTATTCGTACACAAATCAATTATAAGGGTCAATTTGGTCCTCATCGAATTAGCGCTTTAGCTGGTAATGAAGTACGTCGTATTTCAACAGACAGTAATAGTTATGAAACTCGTTTGGGTTATAATTCTACAGCAGGTTCATTTTCTCCATTTAATATTGTAGATTTTAAGAGCAATACTTTTAAGCAAGATTTACTCTATGGCAATACTCTGTCAAGTGCTATCAGTTATGGTAGTTATGGTCTTCGTGATAATCGTTTTGTTTCTTGGTATTTTAATGGTTCTTATGAATATGATGACCGTTACCTTGTAAGCGGTAGTGTTCGTGAGGATTTAACCAATTTCTTCGGTACCAATCCTAAGTATCGTCATAAACCATTGTGGTCTATTGGTGGTACCTGGAAAATCAATAATGAAAAGTTTTTTCATGCAGATTGGGTTAGCCGTTTGAATTTGCGTGCATCTTATGGTGTTAATGGTAATATTTCGCTTTCGGAGGGTCCTTATTTGATTCTTTCTGCAGGTTCTTATAATAGTACTACTGGTGGTGTTTCTAATAGTATAGCTTCTTATCCTAATAATTCTCTTCGTTGGGAGAAGACTAAGACCACAAATATCGGTATAGATGCAGATTTCTTGAATGGTCGTGTGGGCTTAAGTTTCGACTATTATCTCAAGAAAAGTAGTGACCTTTTAGCAAAAGATGCTATCGATCCTACGACTGGTACATCTTCTATGACAAAGAATGTTGGTGCTATCGATAATAAGGGTTTTGAACTGTCTATCCATGGTACTCCTGTCAAAACTAAAGATTTCTCATGGGACGCAGTTTATAATCTCTCCATCAACAAGAATAAGGTGAAGAAATATAATGTGTCACGTAAGTATCCTACTTATTGGGCTTACACTACACCTATTCAGGCTGAAGGTTATCCTATGTATGGATTCTTTGGATATCATTTTGCTGGTTTAAATGAAAAGGGTGAGACCTTGATTTACGATGCTCAGGGTGAGAAAACTTTAGCTTCTAATGCTAAAGTAGAAGATGTTTATTATCAGGGTACTGCTATACCAAAGGCAGATATGTCATTGACTAATACTTTCAACTATAAGAGTTGGACTCTGTCTTTTATGTTTATAGCAAAGTTAGGTCATAAGTATCGTAAGGATTGTTTCCAGGGTTCCAACTATAATAACCGTTATGTCGGTCAGCGTTGGAAGCAGGCTGGTGATGAGGAACATACTATCTATCCTAATTTGCAATCATGGAATATGGATTTGTTCTATTTCCCATTCTGTGATGTTAATGTAGGTAATGCTAGTTATCTGAAGATGCGTGATCTTACCTTAAGTTATAATTTCGATAAGAATTTACTTAGCCATATTGGTTTGAGTAATGCTCGTATTTACTTGCAGGCTCGTAACCTTTTCCGTGTGACAGCGAAAGGTTGTGATATTGATCCGGAAGCTTTCGAAAATAACTTTTCTGGTGGCATGGGTGCCTCTTCAAACGCTGGTTATGCATCTCTTCCACTTAGCAAAGAATTTTATATTGGAGTATCTTTTGGTTTTTAATTGGATAAACAAATATGAAAAAAAATAAATATATAATAGGCTTGGCTTTAAGCTTGAGCTTGCTATCTTCATGTGGTGATTATCTTGATGTAAAACCTGTAGGTCAGATGATTCCTACAGAAGTATCTCAGTTTGAAAATATACTGAATAATACGACTACATTGAGTTATCAATTTATGGACAACAATCGTGGTTGTTCTTATGCATTCCTGGGAGATAATCTTCAGATTTCTGATAATCAAATGCAGTTTAATTATAATTCTACATACCCAAACCAGGATATAATTGCAGCTTATAAGTATTATACCCCAATGCTTGATCCTAAAAGTACTCCAATGTGGTGGACTTATGGTTATAGAGCTTTAGGTTTGTTTAATAACATCGTAGATGGTGTTTCAACACTTGATGCTACAACTTCTTATGCTAAGGGGGTAATAGCTCAAGCTAAGGCTGGTCGTGCATGGATTTATATGAATTTTGCATTGATTTATGGTCCTATGTATAATCCTGATGGAGCTAATGATTCTCCTACAGTTCCTTATCGTACATCAGGTGATCCGACAGTAAGTAATGGTCCTTTGGCAACTACAGCTCAAGTGTTTACTAATATAAAGGAGGATTTAGATTATGCTTGTGATAATTGTCCTCAGACTGTAGCAAATCCCTCTCGTGCCAATAAGGCTGCGGCTTATGCATTACGTGCAGAATACTATATGTATATGAGAGATTGGAATCATATGCTTGCAGATAGTAAAAAAGCTTGGGAACTTGCTTTAGAGAACGTTGGTGGAGATGTGGATAAGTTGATTTATAATTTTTCTGATTTTTCCTATGATGAGAGTAAGCCAGTTGATCCTGAAGAAGGTTGTGACAAAGAATATTGGATGGATTTTTTAGGACCAGACAATGATTTTGATCAGACGGTTAATCGTGAGAATTTGCTTTATAGAATAGCTCCTTATGGAAATTCTAGCAGTCGTTTTTATCCTTCTGAGGATTGGAAATCTATTTTTGATAAGGAACATGATTTACGTTGGAAACTATTTGCCTTGAAGGCTCCTGGTTATAGTGGAAATAAAAGTGGTGTTTCTTTCAATGATGGACCTCGCGTTATTTATACCCGTGCAGATAATTTATCTAACACACAAGCTTATACCCATCCATTATTACTCTTGATGAAAGCTGAAGCTGAAGCAAGAACTGGTGACTATACTGCTGCTTTGGCTGATTTAAATATCTTAAGAAAATATCGTTATACTGGCGATGGGATAGAATTATCAGGACTTACTGGAGATGCTTTATTAGAGGAAATTTTAAAAGAGCGTCGTCGTGAGCAGCCACTTGTATCCATTCAGCGTACTATAGACCTCAAGCGTTATGCTTTAGATGCAGGAAAGCCTTGGTCTAAGCAGACTATTGAGCATCAATGTGGTAATAAGACTTATACCAAGTCTATTACTGATGCTTATTTCCAGTCATTGCCTATTGATAATGCAATATTGGAGTATAATCCACAATGGGGAATTGGTATCAATACTGATAATTATGAACCATATAATGCAGATTAATAAAAGAATGAAAAAGTTTAGTATATTATTCCTGACATTATGTTTGGGATGTTTTGCTGAGGTTTCTGCTCAGCATATGGTGACTATTAAGGGAAAGGTGAAGTTTGCCGATAAGGATTTTAAAATTTCTGTATATCAGCGTCAGTCTTTTAGTAAGAAAGTACTTGCAGAAGTTCCTTTGAATGCAGACAACTCTTATACTGTCACAGTACCATTTGATAAGCCTGGTTCTGCGATTGTTGATTGTGGTCGTTGGCAAAGTGTAAATGTCTGGTTGGAGGATGAAAATTTAGATATAGACTTTCGTGGAAAAGATACAGCCAAGGTCATAATAAAGAATCCTTCTTATATTCGTATTCATGGCGGTCAGAAGAATAAACTGATGAATCTTGTCAATTTTGCTGAATATCGTAATTATCAGTCAATGATTGCTGTCTCTCAGAATATTTGGACTGCAAATATTAAAAATGATAGTATAAAGAATGCACTTTCTACATCATTGTATGATGCCAATGGTGAAAACTATATGGCTTGGATGAAGTATATTGTTGAAAACAATAGTACTTTATCAAGTGTTCTTGTTCCAATTACTTTGCTTGATTCTGATGAGAAAAATTCTGCATTTGTTGAAGACGCATTAAATAAGCTGTCAGCTTCTTCTGAAACAGGTAAGCTAATTGTAGATAATTACAGACAACAGAAGGACGAACAGGAAGCTTTGCGTAATCGTGTGAAAGAAGGTATGCCTGCCCCTGATATTACTTTCCAAAATGAAAAAGGTAAAACTCTTCATCTTGATAAGTTAAAAGGTAAAATAACTTTAATTGATTTTTGGGCAAGTTGGTGTGGCCCTTGTCGCAAGGAAATTCCTCATGTAAAGAAATACTATGAGGAGTATAAAAATAAGGGTGTGCAGTTCATAAGTGTGTCTATTGATGCCAAGAAAGATGCTTGGACTAAGGCATTAAAAGAAGAACAAATGCCTTGGCTACAAGGATGGGCACCAAATTCAGGTAAGGAAGTTTTGAATACTTATCAATTTAATGGTATTCCTTTCCTTATTTTGCTTGATAAGAAAGGTAATATTTATCGTAAGCATTTACGAGGTGAAAAAATCAAACAGGCTATTGAGGATTGTTTAGCTGGTAAATAAATCAACATTGAAAGGAGGTAATAGAATCTCTCTCTCTTAATATATAGAGGGTGTGTCATAGTGATTTATATGACACACCCTCATTTTCGTTTAGATTCCCTTTAAAAGTCATAATATAAATTCTTTCTTTTCAGACATAAATCCAGATGTTTGACTTAGAACAAATCATCTAATGTCAACTTTGTCGTGATTTGGTCACTATACATTCCTTTGGCGAGTCCAAATGTAGTAATCATTGTTGGAAGGATGGTGCTCGTGGTTTGTGTTTCTTCTTCAAATGCTTCTATTCTATGATTAATCTTGAAAAACTCCTCCTTGTCCAACTGATACTCATGCTCACTATACTTTACCTCACAAAGATTTATCATGTTGTCGGCACGGTCAATAATGATGTCAATTTGTGCACCGTCAGCTAAAGTCTTACTTCTCCAGGAATAATATTCTGTTTTGACGCTTGCAATACCTAAGGCTTTCTTTATCTGTGAGATATGAGCTTGGCAAACACGCTCGAAAGCAAGACCATACCAAGTCTTAACTTCTGAGGATGTAACATTTCTGCTCCAGTAATGTTCATCGGAGCTGTTTTTGGCGATAAATGTATTATAAAAGATGGTCACTACTGTCCAATAAAAAAGGGCAATTCGATCTTTGAAATAGTTGAATTATAGTCTTTTATGCAGTATTTGGCAATGAAACGGACTTGATTTTTAACTTTGTAGCCAAAAAGAATTGGCTACTATGTTTCAAGACAAATACGTTTTCGCTCAACTTACTGCATTTCT
>USJD01000036.1 GCA_900554835.1 uncultured Prevotella sp.
CCAACTTATCACGCAGTTGCTGCAGCAACACCGACTTTCCACATCGTCTTACACCAGTTATGATAAGGATTTCCGTGGTGGTAAGCCATTCCTCTTCTATGTGTCGAGGGATAGCATCCTGCATAAGATGCCTGCAGTTTTCCTGCTGCTCAAATATAATTCGTTTCAACAGTTCTTTCATTGCTCCACTATTTTATGATTTGTGGGCAAAAATAAGAAAAATATCTGAAAGCAGCAAGAAAAAACCGAAAATCTTTCATTCAGGATGAATAATTTCCTGGAAATCTTTCATTCTGAACGAATACTTTCTCCCGAAACCTTTCATTCAGAATGAATAGATTTGGATTTTATTCCGCCAGCAGCTTCTCGGCCATCGCCTTACCCAGAGCCTCGCACTGCGCCTTTACCTCTGGAGTAATCGCCTGCTTCATATCTACCGGCTCACCCACTGGCTCGTAGTGGAGCTTGGTTTCGTTCCACTCCTGAATCTTAGCCACAGCCTTGCTTGCCCAGCAATAAGAACCATACCAGCCGAGGAGGTGGTTCTTGATGTCCTTATTGGCAAGCTCGGAGAGGAGAACCTCCATCTCATGATAAAGACCGGCATTGTAGGTTGGAGCACCCACGATGAGACCCTTGTAGCGGAAGATGTCGCGCAGGATGTAGCTGTGGTGAGTCTTTGAGATATTATACATCACGATGTTCTTCACACCAGCCTTACTTGCTGCACGGGCAATGATTTCAGCCATACGCTCGGTGTTGCCATACATGGTGCCGTAGCAGATAACAAGACCCGGCTCCGTCTCGTACTTCGACATCTTATCATACATACCGATTACCTTCTCAATATGCTCGTGCCAAACAGGACCATGGGTAGAGCAGATGTAGTCCAGCTCTACGCCAGCCAACTTCTTCAGGGCATTCTGAACAGGAACGCCATACTTGCCCACGATATTTGAGTAGTAACGAACCATCTCCAGCCAGAAAGTCTCGCAGTTGATTTCCGTATCGATAATACCACCGTTCAGCGCACCGAAGCAGCCGAAAGCATCGCCCGAGAAGAGCACCTTGTTCTTCGCATCCAGAGTAACCATGGTCTCTGGCCAGTGAACCATCGGGATAAGAACGAAGCTCAGTTCGTGGTTGCCCAAAGAAAGAGTTTCGCCATTCTTCACCTCCACCACGTCATCAGTAACGCCATAGAAGCCTTCCAGCATACCGAGCGTCTTCTTGTTGCCCACGATCTTGATATTAGGATAATATTTCTTGATGAGGGCGATAGAGCCACTGTGGTCAGGTTCCATGTGGTTGATGATGAGGTAATCGATTTCGCGGTCGCCGATCACCTCATGGATATTCTCGAGGAACTGGGTGAAGAAGTCCACCTCAACAGTATCTACCAGCGCCACCTTCTCATCATCGATGATATAAGAGTTGTAGCTCACTCCGTTAGGCAAAGGCCAGAGGCCCTCAAAACGATGCTTGTTGCGGTCGTTCACGCCTACGTAATAAATTTTGTTTGTAATCTCAGTCATATCTTTTCTTTATTTTACAATGTTCTATAATAATATTTAAAGCTTCTGCCCTTTACCTTTCCCTTCGGCCGGTGACCGTTGGTTCAGGGCGTATTGTTAGAATTTCAATTCCTTCTTCTTTTCTTCTCCGAATTCCTTGGAAACATAGTTGTAGATGTCCTTGCAGCATTCGGCAGAGAACTCCTGGGCACTCTTCAGCAGACTGTCCCATTGCTCCTCTGTCAATCCGCGGTCGATGTCCTCGCGGGTGATTCCGTCCTTGATCAGTCCGAATACGAAGCCGGCATTGAAATTATCGCCTGCTCCGATGGTGCTCACCGTATTCATCTTCTCCGAAGGATAACTCTTGGCAAATCCGTTCTCAGCACGCACCTCCACCGGGTCGGCACCCTGGGTGCAGATGAACTTCTTGCAGTAGAAGCTGATTTCGGCATTATACACCTTGTCAGCCTCCGGTTTCTTATAGAGGATTCCAAAGTCCTCATGACTGCCGCGCACGAAATCCGCCATCTCTAAATTCTCTATCAGATTAGGCGTAATCTTCATGATTTCGTTCTGATGAGAAGCACGGAAATTCACATCGTAATAGAGGATGGCTCCACGACTCTTGGCGTATTCCAGGAAGCCAGCCACCTGAGGGCGAACCACAGGATTCAGGGCGAAGAACGAACCGAAGAGTACAATATCGCCAGCATTGATTTCGGGAGTGGCAAACTCCAGTTGGTCGTGCGGATGATCCTTGTAGAAGATGTAGTCAGCATTGTTGTTCTCGTCGAGGAAAGCTAAAGAGAGAGGCGATTTCGAATCAGGGAAGATGCTCACATTGTCTGCATTCACCCCATTCTCCCTCAAAAACTCGATGACATACTCGCCGATACGGTCGTTGCCTGCCTCGCTGATAAACGAAGTATTCACGCCCGCACGCCCCAAAGAAATGACGGCATTAAACGACGAGCCGCCCGGCACTGCTTCTATCGGCTTGCCGTTCTTGAAGATAATGTCCAGAACGGTCTCTCCTATTCCTATAACCTTGCGCATTGTATATTTCTGTATCTTGTTAAAAACTATATTCTTGTCCAACCGGAAACGATTTTTGTCTGACCGGGAAACAGATTCCTATCTGAAGAAGATTTGGAATCATTCCCCCGCCCGGATTTCCCCGGCAGAATTAATTGCAGGCAAAGATAAATGTTTTTGGCGATAATGCAAAATAAATAGCTGATATTTTTGGATAAATTACATTTTAGATGTAACTTTGCACATTAGAAATTTGCACAATGAATTTTGCACATTGATTTTTGTACATTGATTTTGCATAGAAATGAAATACAATACACATACACTCGACAACGGACTCCGCATCATCCATCTGCCTTCCGACAGCAAGGTAGTATATTGCGGTTATCAGATAAACGCCGGCACCCGCGATGAGGAACCTGGCGAAGAAGGACTCGCCCATTTCTGCGAGCACGTCACCTTCAAGGGCACTGAGCGGCGCAAGGCGTGGCACATTCTCAACTGTCTGGAGAGCGTGGGCGGCGACCTCAATGCCTACACCAACAAGGAGGGCACCGTATATTATTCTGCCATCCTGAAGGAGCACATCGCCAGGGCCGTAGATCTGCTTTCCGACATCGTGTTCCACTCCGTCTATCCGCAAGCGGAAATCGACAAGGAGGTGGAGGTGATCTGCGATGAGATTGAGAGCTACAACGATTCGCCTGCCGAACTGATCTATGATGAGTTTGAGAATATCCTCTTCAAGGGTTCGTCCTTAGGACATAATATTCTGGGCACTGCCGACCAAGTGCGCTCCTTCACTACTGAGGATGCACTGCGCTTCACCCGCAAACTCTATCGCCCCGACAATGCGATATTCTTCGCTTATGGGGATATTGATTTCAAGAAGCTGGTAAAGCTTATCGGGAGGGCGCTCGCAGATAACGAATCGGGTAAGCTTGCTGAGGAGGGAAGTCACGCAGATTTCGCAGATGACGCAGATTTTTCGGAAAATGCGGGATTCTCGGGGGCACGGGATTCTGAGAATACGCAGATTTCGCAGGCTCCGCAGATGACGCAGATTTCTAGGGGAGCAACGGATTCTGGAGATTCGATGGATTCGAAGGATTCGCCTGCGGGGCAGACGATTGTGATGCAGAAGAACACCCATCAGGCACATGTGATGATAGGAACAAGAGCCTACGATGTGAACGACGACCGACGAATGCCGCTCTATCTGCTCAACAATATCCTCGGCGGACCGGGCATGAACGCTAAACTCAACCTCGCCTTGAGAGAGCACAATGGACTGGTCTATACCGTGGAAAGTACGATGGTGGCCTACGGAAATACGGGAACCTGGAGCATCTACTTCGGTTGCGATGAACACGACATCAAGCGCTGCCTGCGACTGGTACGCAAAGAACTGGACCGGATGATGGAGAAACCGCTCTCCGACTCCCAACTGAAAGCTGCCAAAAAGCAGATAAAGGGTCAGATTGGCGTTGCCTGCGACAACCGTGAGAACTTCGCCCTCGATTTCGGCAAGAGTTTCCTCCACTATGGTTGGGAGAAAAACGTTGATTGCCTCTACGAACAGGTGGAAGCCATCACCAGCCAACAGATTCAAGACGTGGCAAGGGAACTTTTCGACAAAAACAGACTCATCACCCTGATTTTCAAATAATATGTGTGTCAAGTTTCGCAAGTTCAGTATGTGTATCATAAATCACATCCTGTAATATCTGTAGGACTATGTTTTTAGGCTTTCTGCCCATTCTTGTCTGCCATAAAACAGGACTTATTACAGACTTTCAATCGGGAAACAGATGCGCTACGACAAAATTATAAAAGCAAATCTGTTTCCTGCGACAAACTTATAAGGGAAAAAGTCGAGACCGATGCGACAAAATGATAAAGCAGAAAAGTTCATTTACGACAAAATTATAAAGGAAATGAGTGGCTTTGACAAAATGATAAAGTATAAAAACCATTTGCGACAAAATTATAAAAGGAAACTGCTGCACTATAAATGAACTGCTGCGACATAGTTATAAAGCTGCTGCGACAAAATGATAAGGGAAAAAAGAACTGTTAACTGTTGACTGTTGACAAAAAGCAAGAGAAAGAAAAGAAAGGAAAAGAGAGGAGGAAGATTAAAGGAGGAAGATTAAAGGAGGAAAAGACGAAGAAAGAAAAAAAGAAAAAGAGGAGAAAGTTGAAAGAAAGAGAGGAGAAAGATTAAAAAGAGGGAAAGAAGAAGAAGAAAGAAAAAAAGAGAGGGAGGAAGTTGAAAGGAGGAAAGAAAGAGAGGAGAAGAAAACGAGGAAAACATGAAAAGAAATAAAGGCAACTGCAAAGGGAAACCTACAATAAAAACCCTTGCAATTGCCTTTTATATTACCTATTGAATTAATAACTGCCTTTTTTAACTTTCAAAAACTGATTTCATCCGGTTCGGCCAGCAAACAGAACTATATGATGCATACAGGCCATTCCTGTAACTTTATAGGCCATTTCCGATGCATTACAAGCCTTTCTGAAGCAAGGCCCTTTCTGATGCATTATAGGCCATTTCCGATGCATTACAGACCTTTCTGAAGCTTATCTTTTCAGAAACCCAACCGCAATAAAACAAAAAAAGGAGCATCCCGCCCCCAATTGCGGAAGCCCATTTGGCTTCCTCTTCGTTCAAAACTACTTTCAAACGCGGAGATTTTCATCTCCAATTCTAACTTAAACGCAGGGATTTTCATCCCCTAACTCTAACTAAACGCAGGGATTTTCATCCCAAACTCTAATGAACGCTGGGATTCTCACCCCCATCTAACTAAACTTTTTTTTTCGAAGCCCATGACTGTGCGGCTCCGTTCGCATGATTCCCTCTTAGGGAACCTTCTTGGCTAAGCCTAAGCGAGGTCGTTCTTGATTGTACCAACCTCAGCTGCAACAGCTACCAATACTGCGAAAACCATACCTAAAACTAACATAATTTTTACCTTTCTTTTTTTTAAGAGATTGCTTCCCGAAGAAAGACAACCTCAAGTTATCCTAATAATCTTTACCTATCTCTATATTGAAGACTCCGAAGAGCCTGTCAACTTTCATTTGTTATCCTATCTGCAATCTTTTGCCTTTATCTTAACTCTTCCAGCAATCTTTTCATGCTCTTCTTAGCAATCTCTTCATGCCTTCCAAGCTCGTTTCTATGCTTATCCTAAACAATCTTTTTTTACCCTTATTCTAACAATCTTTTATCCTTATTTCTTATTTCTGGTGCAAAGGTATAACTTTTTGTGTGCGCACACAAATAATTTAAGAGAAAAGTTTCCATACACCCCGATTTCTTGATTTACGTCAAGAAACCGGGGTAAATAGTACCTTTACGCAGCTACTACAGGCGTTCCGTAGCGACCATATTTATTGGTGAACTTCACAGTCTTGGAATAAGTGCCATCGGCATTCTTCACGATATGGCCTCGCTTCACCCACATACTGAGCAGAGAAGCCAGTCGGCCTGTCTTGCCATGGGCCTGATAAACCACCTGAATATCCTGCAGAGTGAATGTATCAGGCACATAAGCTAAGAGATTGCTCGGACCGCTGCAGCGAGTCACCATGCGATTGTCGCCATCTATCGCCTCCTGCATCTGGGCTCCAAAGAAGCGCATCTTACACCAGAGGTCGTACTTCACAGTCCATTCCACGAAATCCTCGATAGACTTCTCCCATCTCTCGCCATTGGCCAGATAGAGCACCATGGCCCTGCGGAAGCCATTAGCAAGGGAGCGCTTAGCAAACTCAGCATAAGCCTTGTTGTCGGCCAGCTGGGCTGTCTCCATCACGTCAGTCTCCAGGCGCTCTGCCAACTGGCGCGCCTTCTTGCAGTCCACCATGCCCTGCGCACCGTTCAGACGGTGGATGTAAGGCTGGAGAGTGGCTCTGAAGAGTGCATCATACTCGCCTACTACAGGACGTGGAGCGAAATCAGGACGGATGATGGTGGCAAGTGAAAGGCGGCTTACGGCGCCATCTGCCACCTCTCTCAGACTGAAGAATTTCTGCGTCACGGCGATGGTAGAACTTGCATTCCAGTTGAATCGGGTCTTCACACGGGCAGTTACACTCTTGGTTCCCACGCGCTCCTGTCCGTCCTCTGAATTGTCCCAGCAGAGGCGTACAAGCTGACTTGGGTCATTAAACTTCTTGAGCATATCCACCTCGTCCATCTTGCAGTAGAGATAGCCGTTGCCTGCCTTCTGCGCATCATCAAGTCGCTGGATATAGGCAGCACGGGTCAGGTCGGGCGATACGATGCGAATATAGAGACCTTCCGGGCGCACAGGCTTCTTTTTGTTATCGCCCATGCAGTTCACCTCGTCCTTCCATTCCTGCTCCTTCTCGCGGCTTATCTTGTCCTGCAGAGCCATGTCCTCTACGATGCAGTCGATAGGTCCGTTGACGAGTGATTTTCCGGAAGACATCGGTGCTATGAGGAGATTCATGATGGCAGCCTCGTGCACCTGATTGTCGATGTAGCGGAAGTTCACGCCCTTGAGATGGGCGGCAAGAGCTGGGAAGACCGCCATGGCTACGGCTGGCTTGAAATCGGCAGGCACCTTGCTGGTGAGCAGTTTCATCAACTTAGGCAAGCGGGCTGGCAACTGCGGTGGAACTGGAGCATAAATGCCGGAATCTTCTGTGGCCTGCTGGGCAAGGAATCGCTTGCGGGCTATCTCTATTGCATGTTTTACAAGTTCCGGAACCACAGCCGTCTGGTTCACCTTGCAGGCGCTCTCCACGGTGGCGAAAGCCTTGTTCTCGTCCTCTCCGAATATGTCGATTACCTGCTTGATCCATTCTGCATCGCTATTACAGATGTAGCGCAGGAGGCACGCTTCACGGAAGATAAAGTTGTTGCGGGAGCCGTGGGCAGGCGTACCGCCCATCACTTCGACAAGCGCCTTGACAATCGCTTCATAAGGCACTCCCTCGTAAGTCTGCTCGTATTGGTTTGCAGTTCCGGTTCCGTTCCCTGTACTGTTTTCTGTTCCATCCTCGGCACTATTTCCGGTTCCGTTCCCAGCACCGTTCCCTACTCCGCCGGTAATAGGTTCAGAACTAACTGTTGGGCTCCCCTTTACAAATTGCCCTTTTGAAGAAGATGAGGAAGAAGCCAAAGCTCTTCCGTCAATATCGAGTCCTCTCTGGCGATAAGCCTCACGGTATTCAGCGATTTCCTTTTCTGAGAGGCGCTTGTACCAGTTGTCAGCCACATAGATTTCGCTGGCAGCATCCGTGATGAAGATGATGCGCTCAGGAGTGATGCAGCTCTCATCCTCGGTGGCGTGGATCAGTTTGCAGAAAGCAGCCTGAGCCTCAGCGATGGTCATACCTACAGGAATACGGATGTCGATGTGGGCCTTGCCACGGGCTGAGCGCTCGATGTGGAGCACCTTGCCTTGCCACAGGCGCAGGTCGGCATCAGAGAACTCCTGGGAGCGATGCTTCATTTCCTCCTCAGAGAAGAACATTCCGTTCAAGAGAAGGGCTCTCTTGACTGCTTCCTCTACCTCGTCGAGACGGTCGATATCTACGGTAGTCTGGAAGGTAAAGGACTCCGGGTCGATGCTTTTCTGGGCACGATGGTCGTCGAAGAAATGGAAGTAGTGAGGAGAACGGAAAGGCAACTGCTTCTTCAGCCCCTCTATCTGCTTGCCGATCTGCTCATACTGAGGCTCTCCTGCTTTTGCAGCCTCCTGCATCTTCTTCTGCTGGACAGTAAGGTCACGAATCTGCCCTACGAGCTGAGAAAGCCAAGGCTGACGTGTCAGTTCCTTGTAGTAATCGAAGAGATAGGAAGAAATCTGTCCCTTGTTTCCATTTCTACTTGCGTTCATTGCTATCAAGCGATTGCTTAAGTGTTTTAAATTTGTGTATTCTTTCATTTTAAAAAATTAAAAAGATTAAACAAAACACCTCTTGACTTTCAAAAGGCGCTGCAAAGATAATACAAAAATCGACTAAAAACAAGCTTTCGCCCACCAGATTAAACAGCGAAACGAGGCGAACAAACGCTGGAATAAAAAAGTATAAAAGTTGAGATATTTGGAATAAAAACTGACGACTCTGGCATAAAAGTTGAAGTTCACTTTGAAGAAATAAGGAATATGTTGGAGTTTCCAGGCATATTCCTTATCTATTCCCACTTAAACGTTAATGAAGTTTAAGAAAAGAAGAAATAATGGGAGCAAAAGAGTGAAGATGTAGGTCTTATTGCCTGAAGAACAAGCCCCAAAACCATGATTTTAACTCCTCTGCCCCCAAATGAGCAAATTTCCCCTATTTTATATACTTATAAACAAACAATGCAAAAAAAAGTTTTAGTACTCATTAAAAAATTCACCTACATTGACTTTCATTTCAAAAGCATGCTTCTTGACACTTTCCTGAAAGGCGTCAATAATATCCAAATAGCGATAAAACTTAGCTTTCTGAATCTTGATTTTATCTGGCTTCAGAGATTTCCATCTCTGGGCTGACTCATATAGGAGTTGCTCACAGGGTTTAGCCTGCTCCAGGTCCTTCTTCTTGCAAGGCGCCACCGCTTCAGTGCCAAACTGATGCAGACGGGCTATGAAATCGCAGAATGGCTGCAGGTCCTTCCTGGTGAAAATTTTCCAGTCCGTCAACAGATGGAATATCGGATACCAGTCGGACTGCTTTCGGATAAGCAGTTCCTGTGTATGGGGGTTCCTACGAAGTGCTATTTCCTTCACGCAGATTTCCAGCACTTCCATCTGCCTTGCTCTCTTCGGATTCATTTCCTTACCTCCTGGCACATGCCGGAGCCTCAGCGTCTTCATCTCTTCGAGCGTTTCCAAGTCATTATACTTGCCCCAGCACTTCACATCATTCACCCGACCGTGCATGATCATGAGGATGATGCCCGAGAGCAACTGCTTCATCTGCTTGCGGGGCAAATGCTTGTAGTAGATTTCCCGGAGGAAATCCACGGGGTCGGCCTTGAACTTGCGGTACATATCGTAAGGGAAAGCCTCCAGTTCCTGCTCTATCTCGTCCAGGCGGTCGCTGTAATCATAGGTTCCCGTCTGCTTCCGGAGCAGTTCTATAGGTGTCTGGATGAAGAAATTCCGAGCAGACTCGTTTCGGAAATCCGAGCAGGTGATGAAGCCCATATCGGATAGGAGAGTTTTTCGCTGCGAGAGGAAACGGTCACTTTTCTGGAGTTGCAGCAGGGTCTGTATATGCTTGCGGAGATTCGTCATCTCGCGGGAATAGTCGAAGCGGTGATTGTTCATGAAGCAATCCAATTGCAATTCAGCCTCCTCTGCCAGCATCTTCAGTTCGCTGACCTGCTCTTGAAATTCATCCTGCATTTCCTGTACCATTACCCTTCCTCTGCAATCTGTCGGATAGCGAGAAAGGGCAATGAACTGCGCCGTAAAGTCCTCCAGCGCATCCTCCAGCATGTCAGAGCAGTCTTCCACTCTTGCCAACTTGTCGATGCTATAAAGCGGTCCGCTATAGTGCCATTTCTCCAGTTCCTCGTCATTGTAGATATGCTGATAAGCCTCCTTGAGCGCCTCCGGCATTTCATAGAAACTGCCGTTCGGACCCATGGTTACAATCTTGCCTCCGCTCACTTCCAGTTCTTCAACGGAAGAGAATTTTGCACCAGAAGACGGTCCTGCACCAGAAGACTGTCCTGCACCGGCAGCGAGTTCATTCGGAATATGACATTTCAGTCGGGCTTTGAGATAGATTCCCGTTCCGTCTTCCTTGGCGCCATAGCCCATGCAGAGAGCACGCAGCACCTTGCGCCCGGAAACTTGTCTGATGGCGTGAACATCTTCCAGGTCTTGCACTGCCACATACCCTAAAAAGAGACTTCCGTCGTACACTTTTACGGCGAGCGAGTCGCAAGCATTCTGTTCTTCAAACACGAGTTTCAGCTGCTTTCCCGTAGCCGTTCGCGCATATTGGAGGCAATCCTCTTCTATGTCGTTATGGGTAAGTCCCACGATATTAATATTCAATTTCATGCTTATTGATTTTTAGGATTAGCTAGTTTGTCTATTCAGATTTGCTAGTTATCGTTCTAATTATTTATTGCCAACAAAAGTACTACATTTTTATGAAATGACAAAACAATCCCAGATTTTTTTGAGGAGGAGGAGAGGAAATGACAAATGAGAAATGACAAATGAGAAATGAGAAAGACTATAAAATGAGAAATGACAAATGAGAAATGAAGTTAGCAAGCTATATGGGGTATCTGTCAGAGACCGCAAGGTCTTTTTCCGATTAAAATTCCGTGAGTAATCGTATAAACAGGAAAGCTCCGATTACTCCGTGAAATCCGATGAATAAAACATAAGAAATGACAAATGAGAAATTCCGAAGGATGAAACTTGGGAAACAGAGAAGATGAGGGGATGAGAAGAAAGAAGAAAAATGGTTCTATCATGAGGAAAAGAGGGCGTCTATTATGGCAAGCATTGGTCGTCTATTATGATGAGCATTGGTCGTAATAGAGGGCTCAAGGGGGGGTATAATCACAATAAAAACATAGAAGGTTTCTATGAAAAAATACAGGAAGATTTCAATAAAGAAGACAGGAAGACGAGAAGAAGAAGACAAGAAGTTTTCAATGAAGAAGACAGGAAGATGAGAAGAAGAAGACAAGAAAACGCAAAAAAATGCAAGAAGGCACAAAAAAGTGATTGCAACAGAGTTAACAGTTAACAGTTCGATTTCGACACTCGGAATGGTTTACACCTTATTATAATAAATAATATATATATATACTTTTTTATAGATGGGGGTGGGGGTACGCAAAATATAACTGTTAACTGTTGACTGTTGCACTTGATGTTGAACTTGATGTTGCTTTGCTACTTGATGTTGCTTGATACACTTGATGCTGCTTTGCTGCTTGATGCACTTGATGCAGCTTTGCTACTTGATGCTACTTGATGCTACTTGATGCAGCTTTGCTACTTGATACTGCTTGATGCAGCTTGACAAGAAGCAGCTCTACAAATAGAATATCGCCTCGTTGCCTTCATTGAAAAGGAGGTCGAGAATGCTCATGTTGGGCTGGAAACCATGCTTCTGCTCATACACCTGATAATAGCGCTGAGGTACGAATTCTGCATCAGGAAGAGGCTTTTTCGGACGAATCGCATCACGAAAATCCCTTATTTGAGTGTTGAGTGTTGAATGTTGAGTGTTGAATTGGGCTTGCGCCTCTGGGCTATTGAATTCTTCACTCTTCACTCTTCCTTCTTCACTTCCATCGCTCTTCACTCTTCCTTCTTCACTTAAAAAACTCTTCACTCTTCGTTCTTCACTTAAAACGTATCGGTCTGTAACCGAGACTTTCGGGCGAATGTCGAGCAACTCTATCATCTTCTCCATGATTTCCATATTGAAATCAAAGAGGAATTCGTATTTCTTCTCATAGAAAGGGCGGATGTCGTCCTGATAATACTCGAAGAAAGGACTCTCACCATAGGCCGAGAGAAGCGCATTCCAATGCACGTGGCGCCAGTTGGCATGGTCGGAAATGCGAATATCCTTCATCGCCAGCGAAGTGTCGTGATTGGTAGGAATGGTGAGGGAAAGAGGACCATTGGTGGTAGGAATGATCATACGGTTGCGGTAAGTCTGCTTGATAAAGCTCTCATGGCGCTCTATCAGGCATTCCTCATAGCGGTTCAGCTTCTGATACCACTGCACAGGACCGAAATACGTGGAAGATAATATTGCTTTCAAAATCTTTTTCTTTTTATTTTCTGGGTTCTTGATTTTTTCTCTGTTTTCTTATCTATAAAATGAAATAGACCAACTTGATGGAATAAACCAACTGATGAGCAACTGGTTCAAAATAAAAATAAACTGTCAACAGTCAACAGTTAACAGTTTATTTTTCTATACTTTCCTTTCCAAGAGGAGCCGTTTTTAGTCTTTCTAAAAGAACCGAACTCTAAAGAATCTAACTCTAAAAAGAACCAACTCTAAAGAATCTAACTCTAAAAAGAACCAACTCTAAAGAGCCGAACCGCCCCTCTAAAAGAGTTTATATGCTTTTCCGATAATCTGATGTTTGTGAACAATGGTTTCCCCCTTCGCCGTGCGCACGAGATAGAAGCGGCAATCCTTGCAGCCGCAGCGCTTGCAGCAGATAGTAGGAATAACGTATCGCTCCCTGCCCATGCGAATCGTATCGCCAGGCATCTGCTCGATGACTCCGATGAAATTGGCTTCCATCCAGCCCCGCACATAAGAGCCTTCCTTCTCCCTGCCCGTATATTTCGACTTCGGAGTAATGAGGCACTCCACAGAATCGGTGAAAACTATCGTCTCGCCACGGTGAAAAATATCGCAGTCAATCCTGTTCACTATCACTCTGTTGCCCTCCTTCAGCTGGGGAGGAAGCCCACCTTCGGGCACAGAATAGACAGTGAATACATAGGTGCGGATGCCCCATGCTAAGAGCAATGCCAGCACCAATGAGAGGAGGAATTTGAATGCTATTTTCAAACCGTCTGAATCTTACTTTTGTTATCGACCTTACTTGATGTTATCGACAAACTTGAAGAGTCGGTTCCAGCGAATACCCGAGAAGCCCGGATGGTCTGGACTGTGGCTCCACCAGATGAAGATAGGTTTGCCCACCACATGATCCTCAGGCACAAAGCCCCAATAGCGGGAGTCGGCAGAATTGTGACGGTTGTCGCCCATCATCCAGTAATAGTCGAGTTTGAAGGTGTAGCTCTTCGCCTGCTTGCCGTTGATGAAGATGCGGCCCTGGCGGTCCACCTTCAGGTCGTTGCCCTCATACACCTTGATGCAACGCTCATATATAGGCAGATTCTTCAGCGTGAGGGCGATAGACTGGCCCTTCTTCGGAATCCATACCGGACCGTAATTATCGCGCGTCCAACCCGTATAGGCATTCAGCGGATAGAGGTCGCCATAAGTAGCATCTGTATTGATGGAGATGCTCTCCACCAGATTCTTGTTGGCTTTCAGAGCGAGATAAGCCTTGCGGGTAAGCGGAATGGCGCCCGACTGGTTGTAGGTCAGCAAGTCCTCATTGGTAATGCCCAACTGGTCTGCCAAATCCATCGGGAACTCGCCCTTGAGCTTCATCTTGTAGGTATATTGCACATTGTCAGGCTCCTTGTTGGCCTTGCCGTCCAGATATACGATGCGATTCTTGATCTGCAGGGTCTGTCCTGGCAAACCAACGCAGCGCTTCACATAGTTCTCGCGGCGGTCGGTAGGTCGGCTGATGATGTCGCCATATTCGCCCGGATTGCTCACGATGTAGCTTCTGCCCACCTGGTAAACCTGCTCGAAGTACTGGCGCTGCTGCAGCGGATTCATCTGTCTCACGTCCTTGGAAAGTCCGTTCTGATCCAAAATCTGCTCGCCGAATCCATACACCATCTGGTAGTAATCCTGTGCCTGATAGCGCTCTTCATTCACCAAAGTATCGCCCGCTGGATAGTTGAACACCACGATGTCGTTGAGCTTCACATCGCCCAATCCTTTCACGCGGCGGTAATCCCAGTGAGGCCATTCCACGTAGCTCTTCACGTTGACCAGCGGCATGGTGTGCTGGGTGAGAGGCATGGTGAGTGGAGTCTGAGGAATACGTGGACCGTAGCTCACCTTGCTCACGAAAAGATAGTCGCCCGTGAGAAGGCTCTTCTCGAGAGATGAAGACGGAATCACATAGTTCTGGAAGAAGAACAGATTGATGAAATATACTGCCACGAGGGCGAACACTAAGGCATCAACCCAGCTCATGATGAAGCGTATAGGACCCTCGGAATCCTTCCACCACTGCCAGCGTATCTTCTTGGTAATATACACATCAAAGATGAATGGCACGACGATCAGTCCCAGCCAACTCTTCAACCAGATGAGGAATGCAAGGTACAGTACGAGCACGATAGCAAACTTCGTCCACTGCACCTTCATATTCAGTTTTTGTTTCTCTTTATCTATCATAACTTCTGCTTAGAACTTAAACAAATCTGATGTGGTGAGCAAGCCGGAATGGTTGGCAGTGAACTCAGCTGCAAGCACTGCTCCGAGCGCGAAGCCCTTGCGTGAATGAGCACTGTGCTCGATGGTAATCATATCAGCATCTGAATCGTACATCACGGCATGGATTCCAGGCACCTCACCATCGCGCACGCAGTTGATCACCAGGTCCTCATCAGTGATGTTCTGATCGCCCTCGTCGTGATGACCGTCCTCAGTCCAGTAAGTCACGCCGCGCTTCCAGTCTTTCTTGCGGTCGATATTGTCGATGATTTCCTCTGCCAGGGTGATGGCAGTGCCAGAAGGAGCATCGAGCTTATGTACGTGATGGGTTTCCTGCATACATACAGAGTACTGTGGGAACCCGTTCATGATCTTAGCCAGATAGCGGTTGACGGCAGAGAAGATAGCCACACCGATACTGAAATTAGAGGCCCAGAAGAGGGTCTGCTTACCATCGGCGCAGAGTTTCTCCACGTCTTCCTTATGGTCTTTCATCCATCCGGTAGAACCCGAAACCACCTTCACATTGTGGGAGAAAGCCTTGAGATAGTTGCCATAAGCGGCAGTAGGGTTGGTAAACTCGATAGCCACATCCGCAGAGCAGAACTCTGGGCTGTCGATATCTTCAGGGTTATTTACGTCAATCTTACATACAATTTCATGGCCACGCTGCAAGGCGATCTCTTCGATCATGTGTCCCATCTTGCCGTAGCCTATCAAAGCTATTTTCATTGTTATCTTGTTTTTTTGTTTATTCCTTTCGGCAAAAATAATCAAAAATCTTGGAAAAACCGATTTATTTGTAGAAAAAAGCGCATTATTATAGTAATAAATAGAAAATTTTGCTTATTTTTGCAGTGATTTGGGGCAAAATCGTATGATTCTAAACATTTTAGCCTACTTCCCAAGAAGAATTTGAAAGACGTTCTGAAAGGAATAGAAAGGACTTTCCCAAGAAGAAAAGCTTCTCCAAGAAGAAAGGACTTCCTCATGAAGAAAGGACTTCCCTAAAGACAAGAAGAAAATAAAAGATATGCTGAAAGAATAAAAAAATAAGAGATTATGAGCAAATATATATTTGAAACAAAAATGGAGGTGCGCGACTATGAGTGCGACATAGAGGGAATCGTAAACAATGCCAACTATCTGCACTATATGGAGCATACGCGCCATCTCTTCCTGAAGGAATGCGGACTCAGCTTTGCAGAAATGCACAATAAGGGCGTGGACGCAGTAGTGGCTCGCATGAACCTGCAATACAAGGTGCCGCTGCAGTGCGACGATGAATTCCTCTCCCGCCTGTGGCTGGAAAAGCAGGGCGTAAGATATATCTTCCATCAGGACATCTTCCGTGCTAACGACGAGAAACTCTGCCTCAAGGCAACCGTAGAACTGGTGTGCCTCATCAATGGCAGATTGGGTAATAGCGAAGACTACGACAAGGCTTTCGAGCGCTGGCTTTAGAAACCAAAGCTTTAAAACCAAATCTTTTGAAACCAAATAAAGAAAACTATCATGGAGCAATTACTTCACTATGTATGGAAACACAAGCTGTTTCCACTTTCTCCTCTCCATACTACCGACCATCGGCAGGTGGAAGTCATCGACCCAGGACTTCACAACCGCAATGCGGGGCCCGATTTCTTCAATGCTAAAATCAAGATAGATGGAATGCTCTGGGTGGGCAATATCGAAATACACGACAAGGCGAGCGACTGGTATCTGCACGGACACGAGAAGGACGAGCGATACGACAACGTGGTGCTCCACGTATGCGGAATCATCGACCTGGAAGCTCGCAATTCCAAGGGAGAACCCCTCACGCAGATGCAGCTCAGCATCCCCGAAAACGTGCTCCGACACTATCAGGAACTGCTCTCCATCGACCAGTATCCACCCTGCTATCAGATTATCCCTGCCCTCACCCGACTCTCCGTACACTCCTGGATGAGCGCCCTGCAGACCGAGCGACTCGCACAGAAAACAGAAGCCATTGCCGAAAGGGTGAAGAAATGCAACGGCGACTGGGAAAACGCATACTTCGTGACCCTGGCTCGCAACTACGGATTCGGCATCAATGGGGAAGCCTTCGAGCAATGGGCCCTCTCCATCCCCCTGCACTCCGTAGATCATCACCGCGACGACCTCTTCCAGATAGAAGCCATCTTCTTAGGACAGGCTGGACTGCTCGAACTGTCAACCATCCCCGAACGCTATCAGAAAGACGCACTGAACGACGGATATTTCTCCAAACTCAGAAATGAATACCTCTATCTGCAACATAAATTCTCGCTCGCGCCCATAGACTACAAGCTCTGGCGCTTTCTGAGACTGCGCCCGCAGAACTTCCCACACATCCGCATCTCCCAACTGGCCAACCTCTATTTCCGGCGCCAGGCAAGTCTCAGTCATCTGCTCGAAGCCACCACCGTGAAGGAGGCCATCGGGGTGTTGAAAACATCGGTTACGCCCTACTGGGAGACGCATTACACCTTCGGAAGCGAGAGCATACGCAACGAGAAGCACATATCCCCTTTCTCGCTCAATCTGCTCATCATCAACACCGTCATTCCCATCCTCTTTGCCTACGGACGGCACAGAGGCGAGGAAAAGTACTGCGACCGCGCTTTCGAATTCTTAGAGGAACTGAAGGCTGAAAACAACCATATCGTGAGAATGTGGCAGCAATGCGGACTGGAAGTGGAAAACGCCGGAGACTCGCAAGCCCTCATCCAACTGAAGAAGGAATATTGCGACAAGAAGGAATGTCTGAGGTGCAGGATAGGATATGAGTACCTGAAGAGAAAGTGAAGAGTGAAGAACGAAGAATTCTACAGCATGTAGGAAAAACCCTTAGCTCTCAAAGGTGCAAACCTAACTATTAAATTACAAACAATAAATCAAAAACAACGCCGTGGATCAACAAGAAATTTTAAATACGATTCTCCTCACAAGGCTCAACTACTTCAGCCTTGCGGGAATGCTGGAACTATATAGAAAGGTGGGCTCCGCCACGCTCATCATGGAGCACAAAAACAATCTCCGTGACATCCTGCCCGATGCCTCGGATAAACTCGTGAACGCCATCCAGAATAGCGATGAGGCAAGAAAAAGGGCCGAAGTGGAACTGGAATACGACCTGCGCTACGGCATAGAACCCCTCACGATGAACGACGAACGCTACCCCAGCCGACTCAGGGAATGCGATGATGCACCGCTCATGCTCTTCTACAAGGGCAACGCCAACCTGAACCAGCAGCGCGTCATCAATATCGTGGGAACCCGCCATTGCACTCCTTACGGCGAGGACCTCATCCGCCGATTCATCACCGAACTGAAGCAGCTCTGTCCACAGGTTCTCATCGTGAGCGGACTCGCCTACGGAGTTGACATCAATGCCCACAGACAGGCGCTCGACAAGGGTTATGAGACGGTAGGCGTGCTGGCTCACGGACTGGACGACCTCTACCCCAACCGCCACAAGGAAACGGCGCTGAGGATGATAGAGCAAGGCGGACTGCTCACGGAATTTCTGACGCAGACGAATGCCGACAAAATCAACTTCGTGCGCCGCAACCGCATCGTGGCAGGAATGTCGGATGCCTGCATCCTCATCGAAAGCATGGCCCACGGAGGAGGCCTCATCACCTGCCAGATTTCCCAGTCCTACAACCGCGACGTATTCGCCTTCCCGGGGCGCATAGGCGATGCAACCAGCGAGGGCTGCAACAATCTGATACGCGACAATGGAGCCACGCTCCTCACCTCTGCCGCCGACTTCGTGAAGGATATGGGTTGGCAGGATGACGCCAAGCTGATGCGCGCCAAGCAGCAGGGCATTGAGCGCAGCCTCTTCCCCGACCTTTCAGCCGAAGAACAAGCCATCGTGGATGTTCTGTCAAGAAACAACGACCTGCAGATCAACATGATTTCCGTGCAGAGCGGCATTGACATCAGCCGCCTCGCCGCCCTCCTCTTCACATTGGAGATGAAAGGGCTCATCAGGACATTGGCTGGGGGAATGTATCATCTTTTGAAGTGAAGAATGAAGAGTGAAGAGTGAAGAATTCAAATGTATAAAGTGAAGAATTCAAGTGTGAAATTGCGCTTATTCTACTCTTTCTTCTTTTATTTCAAAATTTTGATGTAATTTTGCAACCGATTTACAAATAAAAATAAAGAACGTAAGAGAATAACAACCACGCAAGCCGTAGGATTCTTCACTCTTCGTTCTTCGCTCTTCACTTAAATTCATGAAAATAGGAAATATAGAATTTGGCTCACAGCCCCTCTTCCTCGCTCCGATGGAAGACGTTACGGATATTGGTTTTCGCATGCTCTGCAAGCGATTCGGAGCTGCCATGGTTTATACTGAGTTCGTATCGGCAGAAGCCTTGGTGAGAAGCATCAAGAGCACCGTCAGCAAGCTTACGATAAGCGATGAGGAACGCCCTGTGGGCATTCAGATTTACGGCCGCACCACCGAGGATATGGTGGAAGCTGCAAAGATAGTAGAACAGGCTCATCCGGACGTGATCGACATCAACTTCGGTTGCCCTGTGAAAAAAGTGGCAGGAAAGGGCGCTGGAGCTGGAATGCTCCGCAATATCCCTCTGATGCTGGATATTACAAGAGAAGTGGTGAAAGCAGTCAACGTGCCTGTAACCGTAAAAACCCGACTGGGTTGGGATAATGACAACCTTATCATTACCGACCTGGCTGAGCAGCTGCAGGATTGCGGAATCCAGGCCCTCACCATCCACGGCAGAACCCGTAGCCAGATGTACACGGGAGAAGCCGACTGGAGCCTCATCGGAGAGGTGAAGAACAATCCCCGCATTCATATCCCTATCATCGGCAACGGCGATATTACGACTCCAGAAGAAGCCAAACTTGCTTTCGACCACTATGGTGTGGATGCAGTAATGATAGGTCGCGCCACCTTCGGAAGACCTTGGATTTTCAAGGAAATCCGTGATTATCTTGACAATACCGGTGCAGCTCCACTGACCGTGGATGAGAAAATCGACCTTCTGGAAGAGCAGCTCCGCATCAATATCGAGCGTATCGACGAGTATCGAGGCATTCTCCACACCCGTCGCCATCTCGCCGCCTCCCCTATCTTCAAGGGAATCCCTGACTTCAAGCAGACCCGCATCGCCATGCTCAGGGCCAACAAGGAGGATGAACTGAAGGAAATCCTGAAGGAATGCCGGGAAAGAATCAAGGCAATACAATAAAATAAAGGGAGACTCCAACCATCAGCGTTGGAATCTCCCCTTTTATTTATTCCCTATATGACAACAAATTTATCTCATCCCTGATTTTTCCAAAATACTGCGAGCCATTACACAAAAAGGATGTTCTTCGATATTCTTGAATCCCTTAAAGTTACGCTCGGCCTCTTCTGCATGGCGCAAAAACTCTTTTGCTTCTTTACCACGCAATGTAGGTATTGCTTTGATTGCTGTTGCCATAATCTTATCTCCTATCATTATGTCAACTGCCAACCTGTTACAAAGTCAACAGTCAACAGTTAACAGTTGTTTTTTCTATACTTCTACTGGGAAAATGAAGAAACCTAACTTCCTCAAATGATAGAAGGGCTTTACTTCTTCAAACTACAAAGTGGGCTTTACTTCTTCAAAATCGAAGCACCTTCGAGCAGGGCGAGTGCCTTGTTCTCGTTCTCCTCCATGATTTCACGCTCTCCAGGGCCTTTGTCATTAATGCCACAGAGGTGCAGAATGCCATGGATGATGACGCGATGAAGCTCATCATCGTAGGTTTTGCCAAACTGCTCGGCATTGGTGCGGACGGTATCCAGCGAAATCACGATGTCGCCGTTAATCACATCATCCTCATCGTAATCGAAGGTGATGACATCGGTATAGTAATCATGTCCCAGATACTCATTATTCACTTCGAGAATCTTCTCGTCATCCACAAACATATAGCCTATCTCTCCTACCTTGCGGCCATGAGATGCAGCTACCTTGCGAATCCAGGCACTGGTGTCGCGCTTCTTGATCTTTGGCATTTTCACGCCATCTACATTGTATGTAATCATACTTTTTCCTCCTATTTTTATCTGTTATTTCTTAATTGTTTTGTTATTCCTTCATTCTTTATTTCTCCAAGGATTGCACGTCACTTCTCGATTCATACGATGAAGTTAGTAGGTGCTTCATTCCTGTCACACTTTCGCCTTAGGCAGGAATTCATCCACTTCTCTTCCGAAGAATCTCAACTCCCTGACGAGCGTAGAACTGATGCTGCTGTAGCGAGGATCGGAAAAAAGAAGAATGGTCTCTACATCACCCAACTGCTTGTTGATGTCAGCCTGCTCACGCTCATACTCGAAATCCTTGGCGCTTCTTACACCTCTCACTAAGAACTTGGCTCCCAGACGATGCGCCAGGTCGATGGTAAGGTCATCGTAGGAAACCACCTCCAGGCGGAATCCCTTAGAAGCATCTCCTGCATCCACCAGTTCTGCACATTCCTTCGGGAAAACAGCCTTGATGTCCTCCACACGCTTCTCTATCTCCTCGTTAGCATGCTTCAGCTTGCTCATCGCCACGGCAATCACAAGCTTGTCAAACATCGGCAGAGCACGCTCCGCAATGTTCTGATGTCCTATCGTAAATGGGTCGAATGTACCCGTAAATATTCCTATCTTCATATTACTCAAATAAGTCTCCCTGCATCACATTCCCTGCATAAGGGTTTCTGCCCAGATGGTCGTAGGCAAGTTTCGTAGCCATTCTACCACGCGAAGTGCGCTTGATAAAACCCTCCATGATGAGGAAAGGCTCATACACTTCCTCTACCGTGCCCGCATCCTCGCCGATGGCTGTGGCTATGGTACCCACGCCCACTGGTCCGCCACGGAACTTATCGATGATGGTGGTGAGAATCTTGTTGTCTATCTCGTCCAGACCGTACTGGTCGATGTTCAGCGCCTTGAGCGCCATCTGCGCAATATCATAAGTGATGGTTCCGTTACCCTTCACCTGGGCGAAATCTCTCACGCGGCGCAAGAGCGAATTGGCAATACGAGGCGTTCCGCGCGAACGGCGGGAGATTTCCACCGCAGCCGCATCCTCGATAGGCACTTTCAGGAGCATTGCACTTCTCCGGATAATCTTCTGCAGCGTCTCCGGATCATAATACTCCAGATGGAGATTGATGCCGAAACGGGCACGGAGAGGGGCTGTGAGTAGTCCGCTTCTGGTTGTAGCGCCCACCAGCGTGAAAGGGTTCAGATCTATCTGGATGCTTCTTGCCGAAGGTCCCTTGTCTATCATGATGTCGATGCGGTAATCCTCCATCGCCGAATAAAGATACTCCTCTACAACTGGCGAGAGACGGTGGATTTCATCGATGAAAAGCACATCATTCGGCTCCAGGGAAGTCAGGATGCCGGCCAAATCGCCCGGCTTGTCGAGCACAGGACCTGAGGTAATCTTGAATCCCACACCCAGTTCATTGGCGATGATGTTGCTCAAAGTAGTCTTACCCAGTCCTGGAGGACCGTGCAGGAGCGTATGATCGAGCGGTTCGCCACGGTATTTGGCAGCCTCAACAAAGATTTCGAGATTGTCCACCACACCGCTCTGTCCGCTGAAGTCAGAGAACTTCAGTGGTCGCAGTGCCTTCTCGAATTCCTTCTCGGCGGGCGTAACCGACTCATTTCTTATGTCAAAATCTTCGTTCATTCTTTATAATTATCGATAATTATGGTGCAAAGATACAAGTATTTAGGGGAAAGACAAAATAAATAAACCAAAAAGTGAGAATAGGAGGAATACTTTTTTCATTGCTCACTTGCAAGCCTTTTGTGCGAAAACGAAAGGATAGACGCATTAATTGCTTACAAATCGCAATTATTTCCAATAATATTTTGTCATATTAGAAGAAATCTGTAATTTTGCACCCGAATTTGAAAGAGAGGAAGCAATGAGAGATCATAAACGAGAGAGAAATATAGGATTTTAAAAGAAATAGAATTATGCTTAAGTTATTTCAAGGACTCAGCCGCTGGCTGGCCAATTATACATCTATTTTTGTAATAGGTGTAGCTGTGTTTACATTCTTCTTCCCACATACCTTCGACTGGGTGCGCGGAACAACCCAAACCGTCATTCTCGGCATTATTATGCTTACGATGGGTCTCACCCTGACCACCAATGATTTCAAGATTCTGGCTCAGCGTCCGCTCGATGTTTTCATCGGTGCCTGTGCCCAGTTTATCATCATGCCTGGTGTGGCCTACACGCTGGTTCATGTATGGCATCTTGACCCTGCGCTGGCGCTCGGCATTCTGCTGGTAGGTTGTTGTCCGGGCGGCGTATCGAGCAACATCATGAGTTATCTCTGTCATGGCGACGTGGCCTTCTCCGTAGGAATGACCTGCGCCTCTACCATTCTGGCTCCAGTAATGACTCCGCTGCTGATGAAGATTACGGCTGGCGAGATTATCCATTGTCAGATGTTCATCAGGACGAATTTCATAAGGGAATGGACTTGTGGGCAAGTACCGGAGATTCTACTCCGCTTTATGCTCTTACAGGCGGAACAGTTTATGCGATAGGATTAAACCCTAGTGATTCACGCGGAATGTATATAATTATTGATTATGGCGAAGGAGTTAAGTCAACTTATATGCACATGTGCAGAGTTCTTGTTTCCGAAGGTGATGTGGTTGATTCCAATACGATTGTAGGTTACATGGGAACGACGGGAGCATCGACCGGTGTTCATTGTCATTTGCAGTTATCAGATGGTGAAGTACATGAGGGTACAGAATTATATACACATCCGGAATATGGTGGAAGACCTGATGATAATTACGCATGTAAGGAAGAGCATATACGTCATCCATCTCCATGGTTGTAAGCGGT
>USJD01000037.1 GCA_900554835.1 uncultured Prevotella sp.
GGAAGCATCCAAGGAGCAGAAGAAAGTGGTGTTCCTTGATGAATTATCATGGATGAATGGAGTGGACGGCTCTTTTCTTACCGCCTTGGAATGGTTTTGGAACAGTTGGGCTTCGGCAAGAACGGATATTTTGCTAGTTTGCTGTAGCTCAGCCACTTCGTGGATTATCAACAAGGTTTTCAACAATCATGGTGGATTATATGGTCGAGTGAATCGTCGCATTCATTTGCATCCTTTTACCCTCCGAGAGTGCGAGGAGTTTTATGAGAGTCGCAAGATTGCCATGAACCATTACGACCAAGTGATGAGCTACATGGTGTTTGGCGGTGTGCCTTATTATCTCAGCATGCTGGAATCAACCAAGAGCCTGGCGCAGAACATCGATGAGTTATTGTTTCATCCCGATGGTCAACTCCATCGAGAATACGAGAATCTGTATCAAGCCATGTTCCGCAATGCAGACAACCACTTACTGATAGTAAAAGCCATGGCTGCAAAGAGCAAGGGATTGACTCGCAATGAGATACTGGAAGCCACAGGCTTACCAAATGCGGGGAGTGCGACTAGAGTATTGGATGAACTGGAACAAAGTGACTTCATTCGCCGCTATACCTCGTTCGGACAGAAGAAACGCGACGAGATGTATCAACTTACTGATGCATACACCTTATTCTATTTTCATTTCCTGCAGGATGGCAAGAACAACGACAAGCAGTTTTGGCAGCATCATCTGGGCACACCAAAGATAAACTCATGGGCAGGTTATGCCTTTGAGCAGGTTTGCCTGGCTCATGTGGAGCAAATCAAGATGGCGATGGGAATCAGTGGCATGGCTGTATCTACTTCGGGATGGTTCAGCAAGGGCAAGGAGCAAAAAGCTCAGATAGACCTGGTGCTGGATAGAGCTGACCATATCGTAAACCTCTGCGAAATCAAGTTCTCTACCCGGCCTTATACAATAGATAAGCAATATGCCGAAACGCTACAAAATCGCCAATGGATCTTTGAACAGGAGACAAAAACTCGCAAGAGTTGCCAGCAGGTTATGCTTACCACTTATGGTTTGGCAAAAAATCAGTATAGCAGTATCATACAGAGAGAATTGACCATGGAAGATCTGTTCCATTGATATTTTCGAGGAATTTAATAACATTTTGCGAATGATTTGTCGGATATATCAGAAAAATGAGTTAACTTTGCACTCAAAATATAAATAATATAAAAGAAAGGTTCATACAAGATGGAACAGAAATTACTGATTTACAACACTCTCACTCGTACGAAAGAGAGATTCACTCCGCTCCACGCTCCTAACGTGGGCATGTATGTTTGTGGCCCTACCGTGTATGGCGATCCGCATCTCGGTCATGCACGACCAGCCATCACATTCGATATACTCTTCCGCTATCTCAAGCACTTGGGCTATAAGGTTCGCTACGTTAGAAACATTACTGACGTAGGCCACTTGGAGCACGATGCTGATGAGGGCGATGACAAGATAGAGAAGAAGGCTCGCCTGGAACAGTTGGAGCCAATGGAGATTGCGCAGTACTACACCAACCGCTATCACGATGCCATGGAGGCACTCAATGTGCTCCCTCCAAGTATCGAGCCTCATGCTACCGGTCATATCATCGAACAGGAGAAGTTAGTGCAGGAAATCCTCGACAATGGTTATGCTTATGAGAGCAATGGTTCTATCTATTTTGATATCGAGAAATACAACAAGGATCATAAGTATGGTATTCTTTCTGGTCGTAACCTGGAGAACATCATCAATGAAAGCCGTGAACTTGCCGGTATCGGCGAGAAGAAAAATCAAGCTGACTTTGCTCTCTGGAAGAAGGCGTCACCAGAGCATATCATGCGTTGGCCAAGTCCTTGGAGCGATGGTTTCCCTGGTTGGCATTGTGAGTGTACTGCGATGGGCAGAAAGTACTTAGGCAACCACTTCGATATTCACGGAGGCGGTATGGACTTGATTTTCCCTCATCATGAGTGCGAGATTGCTCAGGCTGTGGCTTCTCAGGGCGATCAGATGGTTCACTACTGGATGCATAACAACATGATTACCATCAACGGTCAGAAGATGGGTAAGAGCTTGGGCAACTTCATCACTCTGGAGCAGTTCTTCACAGGAAATCATGACAGTTTGGAGCAGGCTTATTCGCCAATGACCATCCGTTTCTTCATTCTCTCGGCTCACTATCGCAGCACGGTAGATTTCTCTAATGATGCCTTGAAGGCCAGTCAGAAGGGATTGGAGCGCTTGATGAATGGTTTGAACGACCTGGAGCGTGTTCCTGTGGCTAAGCAGAGCGACGAGCAGGTTCATAAGTTCGTAGCAGAGTTGCGCCAGCGTTGCTATGATGCGATGAACGATGACTTCCAGACACAGCTTGTCATCAGTTACCTTTTCGAGGCTTGCCATGTTATCAATACCGCTCTTGATCATAAGGCAAATATTTCTGCCGATGACTTGAAGGAACTCACCGAAACGATGCAGCTCTTCACCTTCGATCTGCTCGGTTTGAAGAGTGAGAAGGGGGCTAACAATGATGCACGTGAGGAGGCTTACGGCAAGGTGGTGGATATGGTACTCGACCTTCGTGCCAAGGCTAAAGCAGCTAAGGATTGGGCTACCAGCGACCAGATTCGTGATGCTCTTGCTGATGCAGGATTTGAGGTTAAGGACACCAAGGATGGTGTAACTTGGAAACTGAATAAATAAGAAATTGAAGCTATAAGAAATAGTGTCAATTGAAAATGGATTCAATATAAAAAGTATAATAGCCTTCACGCTTTGTGGAGGCTATTATACTTTTTACTCTTTTTAAACGAGTTGTTTGATGGTATTTCTTACTTTCTCTGCCGATGTGACGAGCGAATTGGATTCATCAGCCCCTTTGGCTCCCATATAAACCTCGTGGTTATAATGTTTCATCTTGCTCACTACATTTACTCTTGCAGAAAAATGGTATTCGTGAATGCCTGTAGCATCGAATATCTGTCGGATGTTTTCCTCGTTGACGCCACTACCTGCCAGGAGTTGGATAGGAGGCAGGGGATATTCTTTCAGTTTCTTTTCCAGCTGGGCAAGCAGGTTGATACCATCTATAGCCTTGGGTTGCTGACCGGAAGTCAGGATTCGGTTGCATCCCAAAGAAATAATATCTTCAAGGGCTTTCATGGGATCTGCAGTACGGTCGAAAGCACGGTGGAAGGTTACTGACATTGGGCGTGCCAGCTCCACCAGTCTGCGGTTGGCTTCCCTATCAATTTCTCCCTCTTCTGTGAGGCATCCGAAAACGACTCCATCCACTCCCAATTCGCGACAGATGCGGATATCTTCTTCCATGCGTTCCAGTTCCAATGGGGTATAGAGAAAATCTCCACCACGAGGTCGGATGATGACGTGGAGTTTAGTCTTTGTGAGTAATTTGCGTGCCAGTTTTATCTCGCCATACGATGGGGTAGTGCCTCCCTCGGGTATTCCTGCGCACAGTTCTACTCGGTCGGCTCCTCCCTCTTGTGCAGCCAGACAGCTTTCTACACTATTGGCACATATCTCAAATTTAAATTCTTCTCTGTTCATATCTTCTTTTTCTATTTATTGATCCATATTGAGTTTTTGGCTATATATCCTTCATGTTGGATGGGATAATCGTAGCAAAGTTACTACTTTTTCACAAAATTCCAAGGCATTTATGGTGTTTTTATCACATTTTCCCTAAAATGATATGACGGATAGTAGCTGTTCCTCAAGATAGGCATGAAAAATCGGTTTATCGGTAGGGTAGTGACTGATATAAAAGAATGCTAAAGGTTTATAAGTTTGAGGACTACAAACTTGTGAACTTCATTTTTATTGCTTATCTTTGCGGTTGGAAAAAATAATCTTAATAAATATGAGAAAAAGTATAGTATCTTTAGCCATCCTCTTCTTGGTTTCTTGGCAGGCGGTGATGGCCAACTGTTTGTCGGTGGATGCACATGACAAACCCCATTTTATCTCAGACGGGGCCTATCGCTCTAAGGTGGAAAATGCTTTTGAGAGTAAGATGAAACTCGTGGGCAGGCAGTTCTATCAGGTGAAAGGGATGAACGTCTATGATACAGTCCTGAAGAAAAAGTGGGCTAAGGAGACGATGGAGGTCACTAAGCAGAAACTGACGACTGAGGAGCAGGAGGCCCTGCAATTCCTCTATGCCTATATGCCAGTGGCTGATGTGACAGACTATCCTACAAGTTTCTTCCTGAAAAATGTACGTACGAGCTTTGAGGCAAGGAAGGAAATGGCTTGGGGCAAGGACATACCGGAGTTGCTGTTCCGTCACTTTGTGCTTCCTATCCGTGTGAACAATGAAAATCTGGATGATTCCCGAATGATATTCTTTAAGGAACTGAAAGAGCGTGTGAAGGGGATGGGCATGAAAGATGCTATTCTGGAGGTCAACCATTGGTGTCATGAGCGGGTAACTTATCAGCCTTCCGATGCTCGTACTTCTGCTCCTCTTGCCACGATCCGTTCTGCATACGGAAGATGCGGCGAGGAGAGTACTTTTACCGTGGCAGCTTTGAGAGCGATAGGCATTCCTGCCAGACAGGTTTATACGCCTCGCTGGGCGCATACTGACGACAATCATGCCTGGGTAGAAGCATGGGCTGATGGTAAATGGTATTTCTTAGGTGCTTGCGAACCTGAGGCTGTGCTTAATCTGGCGTGGTTTAATGCTCCTGCATCGAGAGCCATGCTGATGCATACGAAGGCGTTTGGCGATTATAACGGACCGGAAGAGGTAATGCTCCGCACATCCAATTATACTGAAATCAATCTGATAGACAATTATGGTTCCTCTGCCCGTATCGACTTCTCTGTAGTTGATGCAGAAGGTAAGCCTGTAGAGGGTGCAAGAGTGGATTTTAAAATCTATAATTATGCAGAATTTTGTTCTGTCGTGACGAAATATACGGCTCAGGATGGCAAGACCTTCCTTTCGGCTGGTAAGGGCGATATGATGGTTTGGGCTTCGAAGGATGGTAAGTATGGCTTTGTCAAGGCTTCTTTCGGTAAGGCAAATCTGCCTGGTGAGGAAGGCGAGAAGGCGAGAAAAATGACCATCCGTCTTGACCGGAAGGTTTCTGCTTCGGATATGAACCGTTCTCTTGATTTTTCTTCCGTTAGTTTCCGTGATTCTTTTGATATTGTACCTCCGCCAGAGAAAGCAAATATTCCTGAGGTTTCGGCAGAGGCGAGAGCGAAGAACCTGGAGCGATTCGCTTATGAGGATTCTATCCGCCATGCTTATCTGGCTACTTTCTATAATAAGGAGACGGCTCTGGAGGCATTGCAGAAAAATGGATTGTTGGAGGAGAAGTATTTGACGAGAAACGGGGTTGCCACTTGGATGGTAAAGGGTGAAAATGTGGACTATCAAAATGCTCAAAAGCTTTCTGATAAGGCTCAGAAATTAGTGGATTTCCTTGTTGGTTCTTGGGGTAATCACGAGGTTATCCTCAAGTTTCTGATGCTTCATCAGGACAATCTGAATCGGGCTATAGATTTGTTAAGTACGCTGAGTGCCAAGGATTTAAGGGATATGCAGATGGATATCTTAGAGGATCATTTCAATGCCCATAGCAACCAGTTGTCTCCTCGTGTGGAGGACGAGATGATTATTCATCCTTTCAAACAGTTCTTTGAGGAGCAATTTGAAAAGATGAAGACCTCTGTTGCTGATGATCGTGATGTATCTTCCAAGTCTGTAAAAGCAAATAAAGCAGCTAAAGCAACGCAATCTTTGGCTCAAGTTTTCAGACAAGATCCAGCTCGTCTGGTGGAATGGGTGAAGGAGAATATCCGTCTGAACCCTGACAAGAAGGCTTTGCAAATCGCCCAAACTCCTATGGGTGTTTGGACATCACGTCTTACGGATGAGCGCTCTCGGAAGATTTTCTTTGTGGATGTGGCAAGAAGTCTTGGAATTGAGGCGAGAGTGGATGCTGTGACCAAGAAATTGCAATATAAGCAAGGTGGAGTAAAGGAAGGTTCGCAGAATGCCGTCTGGATAGATGTCGATTTTGACGCGAAAGCATCTTCTGCTGCATCTGATATGGAAAAGACAAAGATGCAGTCTTCTCCTAAGGGCTTGTTAAAGCTTGATTATCAGACCAATGGAGTAGTGGATGACCCTAAGTATTATAGTCATTTCTCTCTTACTCGCATCAATCCTGACGGCTCTACTTCGCTGCTGGAATATCCTGAAGAGGGATGTACCTGGAGTAATACATTCAAGAATGGAGTGGAATTGGATGAGGGGGATTATGCTCTTGTAACGGGCACTCGTCTTGCCAATGGCGGTGTGTTGTCAGAAATGCAATTGTTTCATGTGAAACAAGCTGAAACCAACGTAGTTAAGGTGTATTTACGTACTTCTGATACCGAGATTACGGTTAAGGGAAACTTTGATTCGGAGTCTAAATTCATCTTGGATGGTAAGGAAGTCAGTCTTTTGAGCCAGACGGGTCGTGGTTATTTCATTACCGGTTTGTTGGGTGTAGGCCAAGAGCCTACTAATCATGCCTTGAAGGATATCGCTAAGGTTGCGCAAGTATTCGAAAAGTGGAATCGTCCTATGGTGCTCCTCTTTGAGGATGAGGCTTCAGCTAAAAAGTTCCGCATTGCCGAGTTTCCGGGTCTGCCTAAGAATCTGATATTCGGTATAGACAAGGAGGGGTCTATTCGGAAGCAAATCGTTGAGAATATGAAACTTACGAATGCCAACCTCCTTCCGATATTTATGATTTCTGATACTTTCAATCGTGTGGTTTATTTCTCACAGGGTTATACTATCGGATTGGGTGAGCAGTTGGAAACCGTTATCAGGAAATTGTAAATCCATAGTGCTGCCCTAAAGCCCCAACACGATAATTTAATATTTTTATAAGTACCTGAGCAACTTTTTGTTGCTCAGGCTTTTGTTGTTTTGTAAGCACAATCCCACTAAGTTCTGCAGGTTGAGAATTTGAGTTTTATAACATTTTCTGCTATGCTTATCTATTGACACTTTAAATTTGAAGTACAATATTTTTGCTTAAAAATCAAATATTACCATTCTTAAATTCTTTCAAAGTCATTTCTGCATTGAAAGCCATTATGTCTTCCTCGCTCTTTGCAATTGCTTTTAATGTTTTTACAGCCTCTTTTGTATCGACATGTAGCAAAGCGTAAGCTGCCCATATTCGCAAAGAAGGATTGGCATCTTTCAACATAGGCTTAAATCCTGCATATTGCTCATTTACTGTAATATACCTAATGGAGTCCATGATGTTTTTGTAACATTTATTGCCACGTTTAGACTCTCCTGACATAGTACATAGACCATGTTCAATTGCATTCTTTTTAAAAGCTTCAAATGCTTCTGTTAAATTTTTGTATGCTTTCATTATTATTTTATTTACTAAAGTTTTCCTGAAATCTGTTTTATCTGGTGCACAAACACGATATTTTTAAAGAATTGGCTTCAAAACAAACACTACATATAACCCTAGTATTCGTTTGGGTAAATTCCTATTTGAATATTTTGGATAAACTTCGAGAAATTTTTCCTTTGTAAAAAGCAATGTAGGTTCAATAATATCAATATCATCTATGAACATTTTATATTTCGTAAGAATTGAATTGACCTCATCATACAAATATGACGAGCGAATCTTTTCTGCTATAAACTCAACTTCCCCCATTTCATTTTTACCCCATCCGTCATATTTATTCTTTTTTTTATATTTTAGTGTTTTATTTAATTCAATAGATATTGCCAAGGACAAATCTACAGGAACTTGCATGTTTATCATCTTTAATTCATTTGTTTCTTCTTTTGTTGCGATATATGAAAATGAATGTTCTAGATAACACTTGTTTTTAGACCAATCAATTGTATCTTTAAAATTTACAACAAGCATACAATGTTTTCCTCCAATCGCATTTTTGCCATATTTTATCAATCTACAATCAATAAGAGAACTTTGAATGGTATCGCCTTCATTTTTATATGTATTCTTATCATAAAATTGATAATCTGATACTACAAAATTGGAATATTCCTTATTCTTTAGACATACATAAAATGTGTTGGCTTTATCTAAGGCAACACTTTGGGCATTGCTATTTCCCAACATACAGACTAAAAATATAAAAGATAAAAAATGTCTCATATTTTCATTTATAACACTATTTTGCTCTGTAAAATCGAGGAGGACACAGCATTATATGCTATATCCTCCGTTTTATTACATAATTATTTCCATAAGGTTGTAGATCTTGGGGTAGAATACAACCTTCCATTAGAAGTACCAGCAGCATGACCTTTATATATTACATCAACATTGTATTTTGCCAAAAGCTCGCAAAATCAATAATCATCTTGCGAGCTTTTTCTACTATTATTTTCTTCTTAATGTGCTTCCAGCCAGTTCTTTCCCCAGCCTGCATCGGCTACTAATGGTACGCTCAGATGATAGGCATTCTGCATTTCCTCTACCACGATTTGTTCTACTTTCTCTTTCTCTTCCGGATAGACGGAGAAATTGAGTTCGTCGTGTACCTGGATAATCATTTTGCTCTTGATGCCTTCAGCTTTGAATCGGTTGAAGATGCGAACCATCGCAACCTTGATGATGTCGGCCTCTGAACCTTGGATAGGGGCATTGATGGCATTGCGCTCAGCAAAACCGCGTACTGTACCATTGCGGCTATTGATGTCCGGTAAGTAGCGGCGTCGGTGGAAAATAGTCTCAGCATAGCCTTTCTCGCGGGCAATTTCCTTTGATTTCTCCATATAGGCCTTTACGCCAGGGAAGGTGCGGAAATAATCCTCAATGATTTGCTTGGCTTCTTTATTTTCTATATTCATGCGCTGCGCCAGACCGAATGTAGTGATACCATAGATGATACCAAAGTTGGCTGTCTTTGCCTTTTTGCGCTGAGTATCAGTGACTTGCGATATTTCTTCATGCCATATTTTTGCAGCTGTTGCGGCATGGATATCGGAACCTTCACGGAAGGCTTCTACCATATTCTTGTCTTCGCTCAAGTGTGCCATGATGCGCAACTCTATCTGGGAGTAGTCTGCTGAAAAAAACAGACAGCCTGGCTCTGGAATAAAGCAGCGGCGTATTTCTTTTCCGTCATCATCACGTACAGGTATATTCTGTAGGTTTGGATCACTTGATGAAAGGCGACCTGTGGCAGTAATGGCCTGATTGAATGAGGCATGTATATGTCCGGTACGTGGGTTGATGAGCTTTGGAAGAGCATCTACGTATGTGCTCAGAAGTTTCTTTAAACCCCTGTAGTTCAGAATCTCATCGATGATCGGACTCTTGCTTCTCAACTGTTGCAGTACTTCTTCACTCGTCACATATTGTCCCGTCTTTGTCTTTTTCGGTTTCTCCACAATCTTCATTTTTCCGAAGAGGATTTCACCTACCTGACGTGGAGAGGCTATGTTGAACGATTCACCTGCCAGTTCGTAGATGTGATGCTCTATGTCTGCCAATCTGTTGGTCAAATTATTAGACGTTTCTTTCAGCGTATCAGTATCGATGCATACTCCGTTCATCTCCATGTGGGCCAAAACGGGTACGAGTGGCATTTCTACATTCCAAAACAGATCCTCACAATGGATCTCCTTGAGTTTTGGCTCAAGTACATTTTTCAATCGCAGTGTGATGTCTGCATCTTCAGCTGCATATTCATAAACATCGGATGGAGCAAGATCTCGCATCGATTTCTGGTTTCTGCCTTTTGGACCGATCAACTCCTCAATATGGATGGTCTGGTAATTGAGCAAGACTTCAGCCAGATAATCCATGTTGTGGTATAACTCTGGTTGGATGAGATAGTGAGCAATCATCGTATCAAACATCTTGCCTTTTATCTCCACTCCATAATTCATCAAAACCTCGTAGTCGTATTTGATATTTTGGCCGACTTTCAAAATTTGAGGGTTTTCATAGAGCGGTTTAAAGATGTTTACGAATTTTAAAGCTTTTTCATGATTTGCAGAAATGGCGACATAGAAAGCCTCTTTTTCTTTGACGGCAAAGCTCAAACCTACCAATTCTGCATCAATTGCAGTAGTAGAAGTGGTCTCTGTATCTAAACTGAGAGTATCGAATGTCATCAAATAATCATAAAGTTTCTTTGCATCTTCCTCATTTTCAATTAGTTGATACTTGTGAGGAGTACTTTTAAGGGTCTCAAAACTCGCGTTTTTTTGAACTTCCTGCCCATCGTCTTGCTGTGCGCCAAATAAATCGAGCTCTCCTGTAGGCTTTATTTTCTTTTGTTGAGGTTTTTTAAGAATCCTGTTCGCAAAGCTTTTGAACTCGAGTTCGGAGAAGATTTCGTCCAACTTTTCTTTATCAGGTTCAACCAACTTCAAATCATCCATTTTAATTTCCACAGGAACATCAGTCCGGATGGTTGCCAGGAATTTTGAGATTTTGATATCCTCAATGGCACCTTCAACTTTTTCGCGAAGTTTGCCTTTCACCTTAGAAGAATTTTCAATCAAGTTCTCTACGCTGCCAAATTCATTGATCAGTTTGGCAGCCGTTTTCTCTCCGACACCAGGACATCCAGGGAAGTTATCTGCCGAGTCACCCATGAGAGCCAAAAGGTCAATGACCTGGAGTGGGGAAGCGATTCCGTATTTTTCCTCAATTTCCTTTTCGCCCAAGGTTTCATATCCGCCCCCATGTCGAGGACGGAACATATATACATTCTCCCTTACCAGCTGACCATAATCTTTATCCGGTGTGAGCATATAGGTCTCTATACCTTTTTCTCCAGCTTGAATCGCCACAGTACCAATGATATCATCAGCCTCAAAACCATCCACTTGGAGAATAGGAATGTTGTAGGCTTCGAGTATGTTTTTGATGATTGGCACAGAGAGTTTGATGTCTTCCGGTGTCTCTTCTCGTTGGGCTTTATAGGCGGGAAAAGCCTCATGGCGGAAGGTCTTACCATGGTCGAAAGCCACTGCGATATGAGTTGGTTTCTCCTTGGTAAGTATCTCGTTGAGGGTATTGCAGAACCCCATGATACACGAAGTGTTGAGCCCCTTGGAATTGATTCTTGGAGCTTTGATAAAGGCGTAATACGAGCGATAAATGAGCGCATACGCGTCTAAAAGGAATAATTTATCCATAATATTCATATTTATGGTGTAAAATTACTAAAAAATTGCCACATTTCACGAATAATTGATTAATTTTGTATCAAATTTCAGAAATTAAGTAGTTTTACTATCACATAATGGATTATTTATCACTTATCAGACAGCCTATTGAGGCAGAGTTGACAGATTTTATAGATTTGTTTAATAAGTCTTTGATGCATAGCGACGGACTTCTTTCGCAGGCTCTCGACCACATTCGACAGCGTGCGGGTAAGCGTATGCGCCCTATGCTCATCCTGCTGATGGCGAAGAATTTCGGCAAAGTTACTGAGGTTACTCAGCATTCAGCAGTCGGTTTGGAGCTTCTTCATACGGCTTCTTTAGTTCATGATGATGTTGTAGATGAAAGTGGGGAGCGCCGTGGTCAGGCAAGTGTCAATGCTACTTATAATAATAAGGTTGCAGTACTGGTAGGTGACTTCATTCTCTCTACAGCCTTGCTTCATGTTTCCTATTCTCATTCTGAGGAAATAGTGAGATATCTTGCTGAATTAGGACGTGTTTTGTCCAATGGTGAGATTCTGCAATTGAATAGTATCAGTAATCAGGAAATATCGGAAGACATTTATTATCAGGTAATTAAGCAGAAAACGGCAGCCCTTTTTGAGGCTTGTGCCGGTATTGGTGCTTTGTCGGCTAATGCTTCACAGATTGCTATAGAGGAAGCCAAGCGATTTGGCCAGAATTTAGGTATTATCTTCCAGATTCGTGATGATATTTTTGATTACTACGATTCTCAGGAGATAGGTAAGCCTACTGGTAATGATATGGCTGAAGGTAAGTTGACTTTGCCTGTTATCTATGCGCTGAAATCTACTGGTGATGAGGAGATGATGAAGTTGGCACGAAAGGTGAAATCTCATGATGTAACCCCTGATGAAATTGCTCGTTTGGTGGAATTTACGAAAGCCAATGGAGGTATAGAATATGCAGATAAGCGTATGTGGGATTTTCATGCTGAAGCCATGAATTTCTTGGACACTTATGTGGAAGATAAGGCTATCTATAACGCTTTGAAAGCTTATCTTGATTTCGTTATTGAACGTAAGGTTTAAGCTCGTACGTTTATTAAGTTTATAGACGTACGTCATTAGGGTGTATAGTTGTACGTTCATAGGGCTTATAGTCGTACGTCTATAGAGTGAGTAGTCGTACGACTATAAGTCTCTAAAAATAAAGGTCTTTCAACTGGCTATATTTGCCGTTGAAAGACCTTATTTTATCTACGAATCAGTTTCCCTTTTTAGAAATACTTGATTTCCTTGCCCAGGATTTCGCTCAAGAGGAGGTTGGTAAGGCGAGATGTTCCCAAGCGGAACCATTGGTTGGTTAACCACTTTTCACCAAGAACTTCTTTTACAATTGTGTAGTAAACGATTGCATCGTGAACGGTGTTGATACCACCAGCAGGTTTCAAACCGATCTGGATGCCAGTCTTCTCGTAGTAAGCCTTGATGGCCTGGCACATCACGTAAGCAGCCTCTGGAGTAGCTGAAACTTTCTCCTTGCCAGTAGATGTCTTGATGTAGTCAGAACCTGAGTACATAGCAAGAATAGAAGCCTTCATGATGTTGCTGCAGTTCTTCAGGCAACCAGTCTCCAAGATACATTTCATCTTGTGCTCGCCGCATGTTTCCTTGAGTTCCTGGATGTCAGAGCAAAGGCCTTCGTAATCCTCACTGAAGAATTTGCCAACAGGCATTACGATGTCAACCTCTGTGGCGCCATCTTTAATAGCCAATGCAGTTTCTGCTACCTTTACCTCGATGAAAGTCTGAGAAGAAGGGAAATTGCCGCTTACGACAGCGATTTCTACGCCATCAACTTCCAGACTTTGGCTGATAAGACCAGCGAAGTTAGGGTAGGTGCATACTGTTGCTACATGAGGAAGATCAGGATAATCCTTGGAGAATTTGTTGACTTTCTCTATCATTTTCAGGATACTTTCCTCTGTATCTTCTGTATGAAGAGATGTTAATTCAACGCTTCCAAAGAGGAATTTCTTCACCTCCATGGTCTCGTTTTCTACAACTTTCTCGTCAAGGAGTTTCTTTACTTCTGCTGCAATTTCCTCATCGTTAAGGTTGCAATTATACTGTTTGAGAACTGACAAATACTTGTCGTCTGCTTCACTGTATTGTCCTTGTTGCTGTGCAAGAACCTGTTCTTTAATACTGCTCATACTTAATGTTACTTTTTTAATTATTAAAGTTAAGTTATCTATATGATTCCTTCTATTTCAGGTATTTTATTCCCTTCAATTTCGGGTACTATATCCCTTCAATTTTGGAACTTTTATACTTTCAGTTTCGGGTTGTTCTTATGCCTTTCAGAATCCCTTTGGGTCTTCTTGTCGAAGCTCTTTTTGAGTTCTTCGGTAAGGTCGATTCCCGTTTGGTTAGCCAGACAAATGAGAACCCAGAGAACGTCTGCCATTTCCTCTCCGAGGTTAGGTTTTTCATCCTTCTTGAAGCTTTGGTCACCGTATGTTCGGGCGATGACACGAGCCAGTTCTCCTACTTCTTCTGTGAGACAAGCCATATTGGTTAGCTCGTTGAAATAGCGTACGCCATACTCTTTGATCCATTTATCTACGGCTTCCTGTGCTTCTTTTATTGTCATTTTATTCCTTATTATGCGTGTCCATCATGATGGTGACAGGACCATCGTTCAATAATTCAACCTTCATGTCAGCTCCGAATTCGCCTGTTCCTACAGGTTTTCCAAGTGCTTCAGAGAGCTTTTTGCAGAACTCCTCATAGAGAGGAACGCTGATTTCGTGTTTGGCAGCTCTCAGCCAACTTGGCCGATTTCCCTTCTTATAGCTGGCAAAGAGGGTAAATTGGCTGATAACCAGAATTTCCCCGTTTATGTCCATGATAGAACGATTCATGACATGGTTTTCGTCATCAAAAACACGCAGTCCTATCACCTTTCTTACTAGCCAATCAATGTCCTCTGTAGTGTCGCTTTCTTCTATACCCAAGAGGACGAGATAGCCTTGCTTGATAGCAGATTTTACTTCGCCTTCAATGGTAACAGAAGCGTGTGCGACACGTTGTATCACGATTCTCATGTTATCTTATTTTTTTATATTTATATATCAATCTTTTCTGTTTCTATAATGATTTCAGATGCAAATATACGATATTTATTTGATATTCTCGTCTTTTTCTGTGAAATATTTCACAAGTATTTCCGCTTTATGTGGTCCGAGTACTTCTGTTAGGGCTTCTATACTTGCTTCCTTGATCTTTTTTACGCTTTTAAACTTGCTCAGAAGCGCTTCTTTAGCCTTTGGACCAATGCCTTTGATGTCGTCCAGTTCTGAGTGTAAAGCGTGCTTAGAACGCTTATCTCTATGGAAGGAAATGGCATATCGATGCACTTCGTCCTGTATCTGAGTCAAAACCTTGAAAAGCTCACTTTCTGGTGGAAGAGCTATGGTTTTTGGAGGGAAACCGTAGAGCAATTCATTGGTGCGGTGGCGGTCGTCTTTGGCAAGACCTGCAATAGGGATGTCCAAGTGTAATTCGTCTGCAATAACTGCATGAACTACGTCCATCTGGCCTTTACCACCATCTGTGATGATGAGGTCTGGCAGGGGTGTTCCTTCGTCTATCATGCGGCTATATCGGCGTCTGACAACCTCTTGCATAGAGGCATAATCGTCGGGTCCTACAACCGTTTTTATGTTGTATTTCCTGTAGTCTTTTCTGGAAGGTTTCATACCTTTATATACGATGCAGCCAGCCACCGCGTCTGTACCGGAAATGTTGGAGTTATCAAAGCATTCTATCTGATATGGCAACTTTGGAAGCTTTAATTTCGCCTGTAATTCCTTCATCAAGCGGGTTTGTTTCTGTTCAGGATTAAGCTTTTCAGCCTGTTTTAGGCGGTCGAACTTATACTGCTTGCAGTTCATCTCAGAGAGTTCCAGAAGGTGCTTCTTATCGCCTCTCTGCGGTACGAAAAATGAAGCATCTTTTAGCTTCCATTCCATCTCGAAAGGAACGATAATCTCTTTTGCGGTGGAATGAAAACGCTCCCTGATTTCTGGAATCGCTGTAATCAGAAGTTCCTCATCGCTTTCCTCCAGTTTGCGTTTATATTCATAGGTAAAGCTCTGGTTGATAGTTCCATTCTTTACATGAATATAGTTGATAAAGGCATTCTTGTTGGAGTCATCATTCACGATGGTGAAGACATCTACGTCTGTGATTGTGTGGCTTACAACCTCGCTTTTGGCCTCAAATTCATCCAAGAGTTGATACTTTTTTTTGTATTCTTCTGCTATTTCAAACTTCAGAAGTTCTGCGTTTTTCATCATCATATCATATAGATATTTGCTCACTTCTCTTGTATTTCCTTTAAGGATTTCGCGAGCTTGGCGCATATTCTCCTGGTATTCTTCGTAGCTTTGTTTGTTGATACATGGCGCACCGCAATTGTGAATATGGTACTCCAGGCATGGCTTATATTTACCGACAGCTACGCCTTCTTTTGTGATAGGAAAGCGGCAAGTTCTTGGCTTGTAAAGCTTCTTAATGACCTCAAGAACAGCGTACATGCTGCCAATATGGGGGTAAGGACCAAAGAAAGTCCCCACCTTTTTATTAATATGGCGAGTCTTGAAAATGCGAGGAAAATACTCGTTTGTCACACATATAGAAGGATATGTTTTGCCGTCTTTCAGCAAAACATTATATCTGGGATTATACTTCTTTATAAGGCTATTTTCAAGCAAAAGTGCATCTTCTTCCGTATTGACAACCGTATAGGAAATGTCGAAGATCTTAGAAACGAGTACTTTTGTTTTGTATCTATCTACCTCTTTGTGGAAGTATGAAGATACGCGCCTTTTCAGATTCTTGGCCTTTCCTACGTATATAATCGTATGGTTTTCATCATAATATTGATAGCTGCCAGGCTTCTCTGGCATGCTCAATACGATATTCTTCAGTCTTGTGAGTCTTTCCTCATTTTCTTGCTTGGTCATATTCCAATACCTTTATTTATAGGAGTTTAATTGAGTCTTGTTTCACGTGAAACGAATAAATGCTATCAAACGTGCAGCGATACGTTCTATAAAACGTACTGTTAAATATGAAGCCAAACCTATATAATGAAGCTATGATAAAGGGTGTTTTTTGTATTTCAAAACAGTATTTATGTGTACTGAAACATTAAAAAGACATTCTTTGCTTCTTTATATAGGCTTGGCGTAAGGGGCTATAATTGAAGAAGAGTAGAAACTTCAACGTCTTCATCAAAGATCTTGCGGCCGATGAAATTCTCGTTTACCAACTCGATAATGAAGTTTGCGTAAACCTTTTTAGGATGGAATTTCTTAACCAGATCGCATGCTGCTTTCATGGTTCCACCAGTGGCAAGTAAGTCGTCATGGAGTAGGACAACATCGTTTTCATTGATTGCATCTTCATGGATTTCGATGGTGTCAATACCATATTCTTTAGCATAGCTTTCCTGTACGGTTTTGCAAGGGAGTTTTCCTGGTTTGCGGCAAAGAACAACACCTGCGCCAAGTCTGATAGCTAATGCGGAAGACATAACGAATCCACGGGATTCGATGCCTACAATCTTGGTTATGCCTTTGTCTTTATACAATTCATACATCTCATCGCTAATTTCTTTTAGCGAAGCAGGGTTCTTGAAAAGGGTAGTAACATCGCGAAAATTAACACCCTTAATTGGCCAATCTGGTATGCAACGCAGATTGTCTAATAATAGCTGATTGTTCATAGTTCTGTACTTCTTAATTATATGTTTTATTCTTTTTGATTATATGCTTTTTGCGTACTTATTTTAATGCTTTTTCCTTTCGGATTATATCATTATTTTCAATGCTCTTTTACTCTCTTTGCTTGAAGGTAAACTTGAGATTTTCTTAGAAATCTATAGCGTTTTGTGCTTCTCTTTTCTGTGTATCTTTAAGTGGTGTTTCACGTGAGATTAAAGTTTCTCTTTAACCATAAAACACTTGATGCAAGCAATCTTAATTGACTGAAAATCAAAAGCTTTGCATTATTCGTGTTTCACGTGAAACATTGCAAAAAGGTAGAGAGCGTAGAGGTGTGTGAAACTATCTTCCGAGCAAAACGAGCAGAACGTTGATGTCGCTTGGGGACACTCCAGGAATTCTACTTGCTTGGGCAAGAGTTTCTGGATTGATATGCTCCAATTTCTGTCGGCCCTCTGTGGAGATTTCATTAAGCTCAGCATAGTTGAATCGACCTTTGATTTTGATGTTCTCCAGTCTGTGCATTTTGTCTGCAATGAGACGTTCTCTTTCGATGTAACCCTTGTACTTCATTTTGATTTCTGCAGCTTCCGAAATTTCTTTCTGCCGGTTGGCTGGAGATTCCATTACTTCTTTTAATTCAGGGATGATCTCTGAAAGGTTTTGAAGATTGAGATGTGGACGTGCCACGAGGTCGATCAGTTTGCATCCTGCGCGAAGTGGAGTGGTGCCCAGTGCTTCCAGTTTTGGATTGGTCTTATCCTTCTTGATAGGATAGCTCTCACAGAAGTTGATGATTCTTTCGATATTCTCTTTCTTCTCCTGCCACCAGTCATAACGGTCTCGTTTTGCAATGCCGAGTTCATAAGCCTTCTCTGTCAGTCGGGCGTCTGCATCATCCTGTCGGAGGAGAATTCTGTATTCAGCTCTGGAGGTGAACATTCTGTATGGCTCATCTACGCCTTTTGTGGTGAGGTCATCGATAAGAACGCCGATATAACTTTCGTCTCTTTGCATTTCAAAAGTCTTGTCTCCCACACAATGGAGTGCTGCATTGATTCCTGCAACAGTACCTTGACCGCCGGCTTCTTCGTATCCTGTCGTTCCATTTATCTGTCCTGCGAAGAAAAGACCTTTTATGATTTTTGATTCCAACGAATGCTTGAGTTGTGTTGGGTCGAAGTAATCGTACTCAATAGCATAACCCGGTCTATAAATCTTGGCATCTCTTAAAGCTGGGATTTCATGAAGAGCTTTCAATTGTATGTCCATTGGCATACTGGATGAAAAACCGTTCAGGTACATTTCATTGGTGTCTTCACCTTCTGGTTCCAAAAATAGCGGATGCTGTTCTTTGTCTGGGAAAGTGACGAGCTTTGTTTCAATGCTCGGACAGTATCTTGGACCGGTACTCTGAATCTGACCATTATATAAAGGAGAATCAGAAAGTCCGCTTTTCAGGATTTCATGCACGTTCTTGTTGGTGTAGCAGGTCCAGCACGGAAGCTGTTTGAGTACCCGATGCTCGCCCATATACGAAAATTGGTGGAAATCATTGTCACCAGGTTGTTCTTCCATATCCTCGAAGTGAACACTTCTCTTATCGATACGAACCGGAGTTCCTGTTTTCATTCTTGCGGCTGTGATTCCCCATCGGGTGATGCTTTCTGTAAAATGATGTACTGCTGGTTCAGCACATCTGCCACCTTCTACCATTTTTCTTCCTACATGCATCAGACCGTTCAGGAAAGTGCCTGCAGTAATGATGATGCTCTTGGCATGGAACTCAGCACCCCAGATGGTACGTACACCTATTGCTTCTCCGTTTTCGACTAAGAGTTCGTCAGCCTGATCTTGCCAAATTTCAAGGTTGTCGGTGTGGTCGAGGATGCTTCTCCATTCCCAGATGAACTTTCCCCGGTCGCATTGAGCACGTGGACTCCATACGGCAGGACCTTTACCTATATTTAACATACGGAACTGGATGGCGGTCTTGTCGGTTACGATTCCCATTTGACCACCTAAGGCATCAATCTCCCTTACAATCTGTCCTTTTGCAATACCACCGATGGCAGGGTTGCAACTCATCTGTCCAATCTTGTTCATGTCCATTGTTATCAGGCAGGTCTTAGCCCCCATGTTGGCAGAGGCTGCAGCAGCCTCACAACCGGCATGTCCGCCGCCGATAACAAGTACGTCATAATTGAATGTCATAATCTATACTTTTTCTAATTTTCGGCAAAAGTAAGAATTTAAATTGAAATTTTGGCAAAAATACTTTGATAAATCACGAATTTATAGTAATTTTGCAGCAAACTTGTGAAATTATACTTAGAAATGAGGATTGTGATTCCCCATAACCTATGTTTTGCAGGTAGTAGATAGATGTAGAATAATAATTTAGTTTCAAACAGTTAAATATTTTAAAATCAATCATTTATGTGGTTAATCAATTCATCTATTGGTAGAAAGGTAGTGATGTCAGTAACTGGTATTGCACTTATTCTATTCTTGACATTCCACGGTTGCATGAATGTGGTTGCGCTTTTCTCTGGAAAGGCTTATGACATGATTTGTGGAGCTTTGGGTGCTAACTGGTACGCCGTAGTTGCAACCTTGGGTTTGGCAGCTTTGGCAGTTTGTCACATCGTTTACGCTTTCATCCTGACAGCACAGAACCGTCGTGCTCGTGGTAACCAGCGTTACGAGGTAACAGCAAAACCAGAGAAGGTAGAGTGGGCAAGTCAGAACATGTTGGTGCTCGGTATCATCATCGTTCTCGGTCTTTTGCTTCACTTGTTCAACTTTTGGTACAACATGATGTTTGCAGAACTCTTGGGTACAAGCTTCGGTGGTCACGAACCGGCAGAAGGTTTTGCTTTCATCCAGGACACATTCGCTAATCCTGTATTCGTAGTTCTCTACATCATCTGGTTGGTAGCTTTGTGGTTCCACCTCACTCATGGTTTCTGGAGTGCCATTCAGACTCTCGGTTGGAGCGGTAAGACTTGGTTCTGCCGTTGGAAGATGATCGGTATGATTTACTCTACCATCCTGCTTCTCCTCTTCATCGTAGTTGTATTGGCATTCGCTTTCGGTTGCGCTCCATCTTTGTGCTGCGCATAATTCGTGTAATCATTTAAGTATTAAAAAAGATTATGGCAAAAACATTAAATTCTAGAATACCTGAAGGACCAGTTGCTGAGAAATGGACCAACTATAAGGCTCACCAGCGTTTGGTTAATCCAAAGAATAAGTTAAAGCTCGACATTATCGTTGTAGGTACAGGTTTGGCAGGTGCTTCTGCAGCTGCTTCTCTCGGCGAGATGGGCTTCAACATTTTGAACTTCTGCATCCAGGACTCTCCACGTCGTGCTCACTCTATCGCAGCACAGGGTGGTATCAATGCAGCTAAGAATTATCAGAATGATGGTGACTCTGTTTACCGTCTGTTCTACGATACAGTAAAGGGTGGTGACTACCGTGCTCGTGAGGCTAACGTTTACCGTTTGGCTGAGGTGAGCAACGACATCATCGACCAGTGCGTAGCTCAGGGCGTTCCTTTCGCTCGTGAGTACGGTGGTATGTTGGCTAACCGTTCTTTCGGTGGTGCTCAGGTATCTCGTACATTCTATGCTAAGGGTCAGACAGGTCAGCAGCTCCTCCTCGGTGCTTACTCTTCTTTGAGCCGTATGGTTGAGGCAGGTAAGGTAAAGCTCTTCACTCGTTACGAGATGGAGGATGTAGTGATCGTTGACGGTCACGCTCGTGGTATCATCGCCAAGAATTTGATTACAGGTGAGTTGGAGCGTTTCTCTGCCAACGCCGTAGTTATCGCTACCGGTGGTTATGGTAACGCTTACTTCCTCTCTACAAACGCTATGGGTTGTAACTGTACTGCAGCTATCCAGTGCTACCGCAAGGGTGCTGACTTCGCTAACCCATCTTACGTTCAGATTCACCCTACATGTATCCCTGTTCACGGTACAAACCAGAGTAAGTTGACTTTGATGTCAGAGTCACTCCGTAACGATGGTCGTATCTGGGTTCCTAAGAAGATTGAGGATGCCAAGGCATTGCAGGCTGGTACAAAGAAGGGTTCTGATATTCCTGAGGAAGACCGCGACTACTACTTGGAGCGCCGTTACCCAGCATTCGGTAACCTGGTTCCTCGTGACGTGGCTTCTCGTGCAGCTAAGGAGCGTTGCGACAAGGGCTTCGGTGTCAACAACACAGGTCTTGCCGTATTCCTCGACTTCTCTGAGTCTATCAACCGTCTCGGTATCGACGTTATCCTTCAGCGTTATGGCAACCTCTTCGATATGTATGAGGAGATTACCGACGTTAACCCAGGTGAGTTGGCTAACGAGATTAACGGTGTGAAGTTCTACAACCCAATGATGATCTTCCCTGCTATCCACTATACAATGGGTGGTATCTGGGTTGACTACGAGTTGATGACCACTATCCCAGGTCTCTTCGCTATTGGTGAGTGTAACTTCTCTGACCACGGTGCTAACCGTCTTGGTGCATCTGCTTTGATGCAGGGTTTGGCTGACGGTTACTTCGTATTGCCATACACCATCCAGAACTACTTGGCCGATCAGGCATTGTGGCCAAAGCTCTCTACCGATCTCCCAGAGTTCGCAGAGGCAGAGGCAGGTGTTCAGAAGGAAATCGACCGCCTGATGGGTATCCAGGGCAAGCGCTCTGTAGATTCTATCCACAAGGAGTTGGGTCACATCCTTTGGGAGCATGTAGGTATGGGTCGTACCAAAGAAGGTCTTGAGGAAGGCTTGAAGAAGATGAAGGCTCTCCGCGAGGAATTCAACAAGAACCTCTTCATCCCTGGCAAGAAGGAAGGCTTGAACGTAGAGTTGGATAAGGCTATCCACTTGCGTGACTTCATCTTGATGGGCGAGTTGATCGCTTACGATGCATTGCACCGCAACGAGAGCTGTGGTGGTCACTTCCGTGAGGAGTACCAGACAGAGGAAGGCGAGGCTAAGCGTGATGATGAGAACTTCTTCTACGTAGGTTGCTGGGAGTATCAGGGCGATGACACAACTGCTCCAGTGCTCAACAAGGAACCTCTCGAGTATGAGGCAATTAAGGTACAGACAAGAAATTACAAGAATTAAAAAGCGAACAAGACAATGGCAAGAAATATAAGTTTCACAGTTAAGTATTGGAAGCAGGACGGTCCTAATGCACAGGGTCACTTCGATACACATGAGATGAAGAACATCCCAGATGATACTTCATTCCTCGAGATGCTCGACATCTTGAACGAGGAGCTCATCGAGTCAGGTCAGGAGCCTTTCGTCTTCGACCACGACTGCCGCGAGGGTATCTGCGGTATGTGCTCTCTTTATATTAATGGTACACCACATGGTAAGACAGAGCGTGGTGCTACAACATGTCAGCTCTACATGCGTCGTTTCAACGATGGTGACGTAATCACCGTTGAGCCTTGGCGTTCTGCAGGTTTCCCTATCATCAAGGACTGTATGGTTGACCGTTCAGCATTCGACAAGATCATCCAGGCAGGTGGTTACACCAGCATTCGTACAGGTCAGGCTCAGGATGCCAACGCTATCTTGATTCCTAAGGAGAATGCAGACGAGGCAATGGATTGCGCTACATGTATCGGTTGCGGTGCTTGTGTTGCTGCATGTAAGAATGGTTCTGCAATGCTCTTCGTCAGCTCAAAGGTTAGCCAGTTGGCACTTCTCCCACAGGGTCGTGTAGAGGCTGCTGCCCGTGCTAAGAAGATGATTGCACGCATGGATGAGCTCGGCTTCGGTAACTGTACAAACACTCGTGCTTGCGAGGCTGTTTGTCCTAAGAACGAGTCTATCGCTAACATCGCCCGCTTGAACCGTGAGTTCTTGAAGGCAAAGTTGGCTGACTAATCTTTTAGAAGAATATATAGGATTAGACCTCACACCGCACGCTTTTGGCGTAAAGTGCTGAGGTCTAATTGTTTATAGAGTGCTATGTGGGATTGCCTCCGTACGGAGACCGCATGGATAGAGGAGAACCTGTCAACCCAAATCAGGAAATGACCAGTGCGGTGTGAGTGCAGTCTAAAAGTGGTACACAGCACAGACTTAACTTGTTGTATGATAGATTGTTATGGCTATTCTCGAAAGAAAGTCGTATATTTGTGGACACAACTAATAATACAAAAGAATGATGACAGAAAATAATCCAAGTAAAGCGAAAACTATTCTTTCCTTAACTTCAGAAGTGAATGAACCAGTCATAAATAACGACCAGTTGAATGTGGGTTCTCTGATACGAGATATCAGAGGGCAGCAAGTGATGCTCGACCGTGATTTGGCGGTGCTGTATGGAGTGGAAACAAGAAGATTGAATGAACAGGTAAAACGCA
>USJD01000038.1 GCA_900554835.1 uncultured Prevotella sp.
AATATCTGTGTTGGTGAAAAAAGTGATGATCCTGTTTTCTGTATTTCTGATATTCTTCCGCATCTTGCCCAAAAACAGATGAAAGAAACCGCCGCTGATTTTATAGACGGAGAAAGTTTGGATTTAATCTGCGGAAGCGAAATTCCTTCAGCACAAAACGAAGATTCAGAGTCAAAGGAAAAAGACAAGGCAAAAAAACTTGTTCTGGATATTTTAAATGAAAAATACGGAATTGAAGAAAAGGATTTTAATTCCGCTGAGCTTGAGGTTGTTCCGGCTGGCGCTCCAAGAGACTTGGGTTTTGACCGCAGCTTGATTTTGGCTTACGGACAGGACGACCGCTCTTGCGCTTACACTTCTGCACAGGCGATGGTGGACAGCAATGCTTCTTCCAGAACAAACTGCTGCATTTGCGTTGACAAGGAAGAAATCGGAAGTGTCGGAGCATCCGGTATGGAATCACACTTCTTCGAGGACTGTGTTGCAGAGTTGTTAAATGCAACCGGAAACTATTCAGGACTTACATTAAGAAGAGCATTACGCAATTCCAAGGTATTATCTTCTGATGTATCTGCAGCATTTGATCCAAACTATCCTTCCGTAATGGAGAAACGCAATGCAGCTTATTTTGGAAGAGGTCTTGTATTCAACAAATACACAGGCGCAAGAGGAAAATCCGGCTCAAATGATGCAAATGCAGAGTATATTGCAAGACTGCGCAGAATTTTTGATGATAATCATGTATCGTTCCAGACATCAGAACTTGGAAAAGTAGATCAGGGCGGCGGCGGAACCATCGCATATATTCTTGCAAATTATGGCATGAATGTTATTGACAGCGGAGTTGCCGTACTGAATATGCATGCACCATGGGAAATCATCAGCAAAGTGGATCTGTATGAGGCACTGCACGGCTATGTGGCTTTCCTGAAGGAGGCATAATGGATCAGTGGCTTGAAGAAATCAGGGCGGCATTGCCTGAGCTGGTCGTATATCAGCAGGAACCGATGAAAAAACACACGACATTTCGCGTGGGAGGTCCTGCGGATCTTTACGTGTGTCCAAAGAAACAGGAACTTCCGGTAATTCTTGGCCTGGTTAAAAAGAAAGGGCTTGCAGTGACCGTGATCGGAAACGGAAGTAATCTTCTGGTTGGAGACAAAGGAATCCGTGGACTTGTTATTGAAGTCGGGGCACAGATGAATGCGGTGGAAGTGCAGGGAAATATCCTGCGTGCGCAGGCAGGTGCCCTGCTTTCCCAGGTGGCTGCAAAAGCGGCAGCTGCCGGTCTGGGCGGCATGGAATTTGCTGCCGGAATTCCGGGAAGCATGGGCGGTGCAGTGACCATGAATGCGGGTGCCTATGGCGGAGAAATGAAAGATGTCATCCGGCAGGTGACAGTGCTTACCCAGGAGTGTGAGCAAAAGGTACTCTCACGGGAGGAACTGGATCTGTCCTACCGGCACAGCTGTATTCCCAAGAATCATTTTCTGGTACTGGAGGCAGAGTTGTCCCTGACGCCGGCACCGGAGCAGGAGATCCGTGCAAAGATGGCAGAACTCAGGGAAAAACGTGTGGAGAAGCAGCCGCTGGAGTATCCAAGTGCAGGCAGTACGTTTAAGCGTCCGGAAGGCTATTTTGCAGGAAAACTGATTATGGATGCCGGGCTGAGAGGCTATGCAGTGGGGGATGCCCAGGTTTCCGAAAAACACTGCGGATTTGTGATAAACAGAGGAAATGCCACCGCAGCAGAGATTTTGCAGCTGATGAAAGATGTACAGGAACGTGTGAAAAAACAGTCTGGTGTGACACTTGAACCGGAAGTGAAAATGATAGGAGAGTTCTAGATGAGATTTGTAATTGTGACGGGCATGTCAGGAGCCGGAAAAAGTACAGCAATGAAAATGATGGAAGATATGGGATTCTTTTGTATCGATAATCTTCCGATTCCGCTTCTGGATAAACTTGTGGATTTTGCAACAAATTTTGATACGCAGATGAAAAATGTGGCGATCGGAATTGATGCGCGGAGCGGTGAAAATCTGGATAAAGTGCAGGATATGCTGGAAATTTTAAAAAGTAAGGATGTCCAATATGAAGTGCTGTTTCTGGATGCAGAGGATGCTCAGGTGCCATTCGAGAAGCGCCCAGAGATCGACCGCTGGATTCTCTCTTCACTCAATACCCTCATCAAGGGCGTTGACAGAGAGTTGGCTGGCTTCGACCCAACCCGTGCAGGTCGTCTCATCGATGCATTCGTCAACGATGACCTCTCTAACTGGTACGTACGTCTGAACCGTAAACGTTTCTGGGGTAAGGAGATGAGCGAGGATAAGTTGAGCGCTTATCAGACTCTCTATACCAGTCTGATGACAGTGGCTAAGCTCTTGGCTCCATTCGCTCCATTCTATGCTGACGAGTTGTATCACGACTTGGGCGGCGAGTTGGAGAGCGTACACCTGGATAAGTTCCCAGTAGCTGATGAGGCTGCTATCGATGCCGACCTGGAGGAGCGTATGGCCATCGCCCAGAAGATTACTTCTATGGTATTGGCATTGCGCCGCAAGGTGAACATCAAGGTGCGTCAGCCACTCCAGCAGATCATGATTCCTGCAGTAGATGATGTACAGAAGGCACACATCGAGGCTGTGGCTGGTCTGTTGAAGAACGAGGTGAACGTGAAGGAGGTGAACTTCATTGAGGGTCAGGGCATTCTCGTGAAGAAGGTGAAGTGTAACTTCAGAGTGATGGGTAAGAAGTTCGGCAAGCTGATGAAGGGTGTTGCTGCCCAGATGTCAGCGCTCGATCAGGACCAGATTGCTGCCTTCGAGAAGGCAGGCAACATCACATTGAATATCGACGGACAGGAAGCCGTAGTAGAGGTAGCCGATGTGGAGATTATCTCTGAGGATATCCCAGGATGGCTCGTTTCTAACGAGGGCAATCTGACCGTGGCACTTGAGGTAGAATTGACTCCAGAGTTGAAGAAGGAGGGTATGGCACGTGAGTTGATCAACCGTATCCAGAACCTCCGCAAGGAGACCGGCTTGGAGATTACCGACCGCATCAAGGTGACTGTGGCTTCCAATGAGGAGACCAACGCTGCCATCGAGGCATTCGGCGACTACATCAAGGGTCAGGTGTTGGCAGACAGCATCGAAATCGGTGACAACGCAGGTGTTGAGACCGAATTTGATGACTTTAAGTTGAACATTCTCGTAGAGAAGAATTAAATAATGTAAGGAGTTAGAAGTAAGGAGTCAGGAATATCCCCGAAAAACAGAGACGGAGTCCCTCCCGAGTGGAGCCGGAATATTCTCTCAAGAAGGAGTTCCCCAACTGCTTGCTTCTAACTTCTGCTGATTTATACGAAATCAAAAATAACTAAATAAACAAGATTAATAACTGCATAACAATAAATGTCTATGGCTAACGAAAAACTACGTTATAGCGACGAGGAACTCGAGGAGTTCCGCGCTATTATTGAAGAGAAATTGAAAGTGGCTCGTTTGAACTACAAGGAGATGATGGCTCAGCTGAATCATTCCGACAGTAATGATATCGTAGATACATCACCTACCTACAAGGCTCTCGAAGAGGGTAGTGAGGCTCAGAGTAAGGAAGAAATCATACAGATGGCACAGCGCCAGCAGAAATTCATCAAGGGTTTGGAGGCAGCGCTGATCCGTATCGAAAACAAAACTTATGGTATTGACCGTGAAACTGGTGAGCTGATTCCTAAAGAGCGTCTTCGTGCTGTTCCTCATGCCACATTGAGTGTAGCTTCCAAGGAGGCAAGAAATCGTAAATAAATGAAAGAAATAAAAAAGGTAAAGACAGGCTGGCTCGTCACGGCAATGGTGGTGATTCTCTTGATTATCGACCAGATGATCAAGCTCTATATCAAAACCCATTTTTGCCTTGGCGAGTCGGTTCGTGTTACAGATTGGTTTTATATTGAGTTCGTCGAGAATAATGGTATGGCATGGGGCATGTCGTTCATCGGCAAGTTCTGGCTCAGTCTGTTGAGGCTTGTTGCCATCTGCGTGCTGTTCTGGTATCTGTGCCGCATCATCCAGCGCGGAACCCACCGCAAGCTGTACATCTATCTCGTGGCATTGGTGCTGACGGGTGCCATCGGTAATATGCTGGACTCCATCTTCTACGGTCTCATCTTTACGGCTTCATCCACCGAATATGTTTCCTATATGGTGCCTTTCGGAATGGGTTATGCTGATGTGCTGATGGGCAAGGTGGTGGATATGTTCCGCTTCCCATTCTTCACTTATACGTGGCCAGACTGGGTGCCTTTCTTCGGTGGACAGCATGGTACTTTCTTCGACCCGGTATTCAATTTCGCTGATTCCTGCGTTTCTGTAGGTGTCATCTCGCTCCTACTTTTCTGTCGTGAGGAACTGGAACAGTTGGGAGGAGGAAAGAAGGAAAATGAACAAGAAAAGGAATAAGAATGAAATCATTGAATAAAGCATTTTGGGGTATCTTTTTGGGTATCAGCTTCTTGGCATGTATTGCTTCATGTAAGCCTTCGGTGCCGGGAGAGTATCTTTCCGAGAAGGAAATGGAGAATGTGCTCTACGACTTTCATATTGCTGAGGCGATGGCCAACGATAATTCCCGCCAGGATGGAGATGCTGCGATGATTACTTATCGCGAGGCTGTTTTCAAGAAACATGGCATTACGGCTGCTGAGTTTGATTCGTCGATGGTCTATTATATGCGCCATACGAAACTGCTCCACGACATCTACGTGAAGTTGGGCGACCGGCTTACTGCTGAGGCGCAGGCGATGGGTGCTGACGTCAGTGAATTGAACAGTCTGGGCGATATGGTTTCCAGCGATACTGCCAATATCTGGAAGGGTCCTTCTGCGATGGTGCTCAGCACTTACAAGCCTTACAACTATTATAGTTTTGAGGTGCCGGTAGATACTTCGTTCCATAAGGGCGATAAGCTGATGCTCAATTTCCAGGCGCAGTTCCTCTTCCAGGAGGGTATGCGTGATGGTGTGGCGATGCTTGCTGTCACCTTCAAGAACGACAGTGTGGCTTACAGCAATTCCCATATGTCCAATTCGCAGAGTTATTCTATTCAGGTGGAAGACCGCGACAGTTTGGGTATCAAGAGCGTGAAGGGCTATTTCCTCCTGAACGTGGGTGATTTCGGTGGTGCAGCATCCTATACCACCATGAAGCTGATGTTCGTGCATCATATCAAGCTCGTGAAGCTTCGTATGAAACCACAGCCAGTAGGAAATCAAACTACAGCAGGGGATTCTGCCAATGCTAAAAACGGCGGTCCGAATGCTTCAGGTACTTCTGGTACAGGATCGACTTCTGGCTCCGGTTCCGGTTCATCTGCTGGTTCTTCTGGTTCATCTGTTTCTCCTGTATCAGGACGTTCTCTTCCTCCTCGTCCTCAGTTATCCGGTCCTGGTCGTACACCCGTTCCTCCTGAAAAACTTCAGAAGATAGAAGTGAAATGATAGAGGAGGAAATGAGAATGGAAGAAATCAGAAGGTGCGGTGCTCATGAGGTTCGACTTCCGGGAGGTGACAGCCTGCAGCAGGCTGTGGTGGAACTGATGGAAGGTAGGGTGGTCAACTATTTCGAGTTTCGGGATGAACTTCCTATGACGGAATGGTTGGGCGGACTCATCGAGGTGAAATGCGATGAGGAAGGAATCCGGAGAGCCTACTGGAATGGAAGAATTTTAGAATAAAACTGAGGTCGAGGCTTCAGATGCAGAGCTAAGGCTTTAAAGAATAAAAACAAGAATCATTAATTTTTAAAAAGGATATTTATGTTAAGCGTAGATCAATTAGAAGACAAGTTGATTGACTTGGCATTTGCTGAGGATATCGGTGATGGTGACCACACAACCCTTTGTTGCATCCCTGACGATGCGATGGGCAAGAGTCACCTGCTTATCAAGGAAGATGGTGTTTTGGCTGGCGTAGAGATGGCCAAGAAGGTGTTTGCTCGCTTTGATCCTACCATGAAGGTGGAGGTTCTCATTCAGGATGGTACTCCTGTGAAGAAGGGCGACATCGCGATGATCGTGACTGGAAAGACTCGTTCACTCCTCCAGACTGAGCGCCTGATGCTCAATATCATGCAGCGTATGAGCGGTATCGCTACCATGACTGCCAAGTACGTGAAGCGTCTTGAGGGTACCAAGACTCATATCCTGGACACCCGCAAAACTACTCCTGGTCTCCGTATGCTGGAGAAGCAGGCTGTGAAGATCGGTGGTGGTATGAACCATCGCATCGGTCTCTTCGATATGATCCTGCTCAAGGACAACCATATCGACTTCGCTGGTGGTATCGACAATGCTATCGACCGTTGCCATGCTTACCTCAAGGAGAAGGGTCTCAACCTGAAGATTGAAATCGAGGTGCGCAGCTTCGAGGAACTCGACCAGGTTTTGAAGCACGGTGGTGTAAACCGTATCATGCTCGACAATTTCTCTGTGCCTGATACCAAGAAGGCGGTGGATATCATCGCTGGCAAGTATGAGACTGAGTCTTCTGGCGGTATCACCTACGATACCATCCGCGACTATGCCGAGCAGGGTGTGGATTTCATCTCTGTAGGTGCCTTGACACATAGCGTGAAGGGCTTGGACATGAGTTTCAAGGCTTGTGATTAAGTGAAGAGTGATTTAAGTGAAGAGGGAAGAGTGAAGAATTCAAATGCTTTTCTCTTTGTTCTTCTGAGATAATTTTGTGGAGTTAGGAGACTTTTCTAACTCCACATTGCATTTAGGTGTATATTAATAAAGGTATATTTTATGAATAAGATTTTTGCTTCGGCCTTGATGGCTGTGGCTATGATGGGCAGTGTATCTGAGGCGGATGCCTGCACCAATTTCATCGTGGGCAAGAAAGCGTCTGTAGATGGTTCTGTGATGTGCTCTTACAGTGCCGATGACTATGGCATGTTCCAGAATCTCGCCCATTATCCTGCGGGCAAGCATGCCAAGGGCGAGATGCGCAAGATTTTTGACTGGGATACCAATGTTTATCACGGAGAGATTCCTGAGGCTGCCGAGACCTACAGTGTTATCGGTAATATCAACGAATATCAGGTGACCATCGGCGAGACTACCTATGGCGGTCGCGAGGAAATGGTGGATTCTACCGGTATCTTAGACTATGGTTCACTCATCTACGTGGCTTTGCAGCGCAGTAAGACCGCTCGCGAGGCTATCAAGGTGATGACAACCTTAGCACAGACCTACGGTTATAATTCAGAAGGTGAGACCTTTACCATTTGTGATCCTAACGAGGCTTGGATCATGGAGATGATGGGCAAGGGTCCAGGCAGCAAGGGTGTGGTCTGGGTGGCTCAGCGCATCCCTGACGAGGCTATCTGTGCCCATGCCAACCAGAGTCGCATCGGCAAATTTAATATGAAGGACAAGAAGAATGTCATGTTTGCCAAAGACGTGGTAGCCTTTGCGCGTAGCAAGGGCTGGTTCAGCGGCAAGGATGCTGATTTCTCTTGGAAGATGGCTTATGCCAAACCGGATTTCTCGGGTCGCCGCTTCTGCGATGCCCGTGCCTGGGCTTTGCTCAACCACTTCAAGGATATGAGCCGTTATCTGCCTTGGGCGCTCGGCAAGAATCCGAATGCTGAGGATATGCCACTCTGGGTGATTCCTGACAAGAAGGTGAGCGTAAAGGATGTGGAGGCTTGCATGAGAGACCATTATGAGGGTACTCCACTCTCTGTGGCTGATGGCGATGATATCGGTGGCGGTATCTGGCAGATGCCTTACCGTCCAACTCCATTGACGTTTAAGGTGGATGGCAAGCAGTGCTTCAACGAGCGCCCTGTCAGCACCCAGCAGAGTGGTTTCGTATATGTGAGCCAGATGCGTTCCTGGTTGCCACGCGAGATCGGTGGTGTGCTCTGGTTTGGAAATGATGATGCCAACATGGTGGCCTTCACACCTATCTACTGCAGTTCTACCGTTCGTCCAGAGTGCTACAATACACCTGGCGCAGATGCTGTTACCTTCAGCGACAAGAATGCTTACTGGGTTTGCAATATGGTGAGCAACATGGTTTATCCACGTTACAGCCAGTTGTTCCCAAGTTTGAAGGAGGTTCGCGACAGTCTCGACAACAGTTATTTTGCTGCCCAGAAGCAGGTGGAGGACAAGGCGCTCGAACTCTATGCCCAGAATCCTCAGCAGGCAGTGAAGTTCCTCAACGATTATGGTGTAGAGAAGGCGCAGCAGATGCTTGGTCGCTGGAAGCAGCTCTTTACTTTCCTCGTGGTTAAGTATAATGATATGATCATCAAGCCAACCACCAAGGAGGGAACATTCGAGCGTACGAAGGAGGGTCTCGGTGCACGTCCAGTTCGTCCGGGATATCCAGAGAAATATGCTCGTGAGCTGATCAAGCAGACTGGAGATAAATTCGTTTGTCCTGAGTAAGAAACCTCAGAACCTGCGGGTTCTCCTTGTTCCCCTTTATCGCTGCGGTAAGAAATGCGGCCGAGAATGCAGCCAACCAGGCTGTGAATAATGCCAAGACTGCAGCCCAGAACAAGGTGAATGAGGCTCACCAGAAAGCCCATGATGCTATCAATGATGCTGCCAACAAGACCTTGAAGGATTTGATGAAATAAATTGATATAAGTTGTCATACAGGAAAGCCTGGCTTCTTATTCTCTTCTTTGAGAGAAATAGAAGCCAGGCTTTTTTTATTGGGAAATCCCTTGCGTAGGGTTGCCATATTATACAGCTGCGACTGAACCATTGCCTTCAGATAGAGCGGGTCGAATGGTTTGGTGATGTATGCCACAGCGCCAAGGCGAAGACCGGTAATCTGTTCGTTTATATTCGATTTGGCTGAGATGAGAATAATTCTTCTGGTCTTGTTCATCTTTTTTTTATTTATTTGCCAAAATTACTAAATGTTTTTGGAATGGAGATGATTTTTAAGGGAAAAGTTTTAAAAAAGTAAGGTAGAGTCACGCTTTTTTTGTTTTTTATAGTATCTTTGCACCCGATGAATAGAAGAGACTTGACACAAGGTAACATTTGGGGGAATATCACGACCTTTCTGCTACCTTATATTTTGGCTTATTTCCTACAGATTCTCTATGGTTTGGCCGATCTTTTCGTGATAGGTAGATATTGTAATGTAGATAGTACTACGGCAGTATCTAATGGTGCGCAGGTAATGTATTTTGTTACTTGCGTAGTCATCGGCTTGGCCATGGGTACCACAGTGAATACGGCTCATGCCATTGGTGCAAAGGATCTGCGCAGGGCTTCTCGGATTATAGGCAATACTGCTACCATGTTCTTGTCCTTGAGTATGCTGCTGGCGCTTGTGCTGCTTTGTTGCCGGGATGGTATTGTCAGCTTGATGGATACGCCCCCAGAGGCTGTGGAAGGTACCAGAGATTATCTCATGGTATGCTTTATCGGTATTCCTTTCATCATGGCATATAATGTGATAGCCTCTATCTTTCGTGGGTTGGGTGATTCGAAGAGTCCGATGTATTTTGTGGCAGTGGCCTGTGTAGTTAACATCCTTCTCGATTTCTTCTTTATCGGATATTTAGGGTGGGGAGCCCGAGGAGCAGCATTGGGTACTACGTTGTCGCAAATGTTTAGTGTGATGGTGGCACTCTTAGCCATCAGGCGTCATCGGGAAGTGTTTGATGTTCACAGACATGATTTCCGTCCTCACCGTCAGACGATTCAAGGTATTCTGAAGATAGGTCTCCCGATAGCAATGCAGGATGGTTTTATTCAGTTGGGCTTTCTTGCCATTGCTGTGATAGCCAATGGCAGAGGGGTTTATGATGCAGGTGCAGTGGGTATCGTAGAGAAATTTATCGGACTTGTTTTTATCCTTCCTTCTGCTATGCTATCTACGGTTTCCGCCATCTGTTCCCAGAACTACGGTGCTGGCAATATAGATCGTGTGCTTAAGACTTTGCGCTGTTCTCTTGTCATCATCTTTGGTTATGGTATTCTGATGATAGCCGTATGGGAACTTTTTCCGGAGGTGGCAGTGGGTTGCTTTACCGATGATCCTGTAGTCGTAGAGAAGGGAGCCGTTTATCTGCAGGGATATATCTATGATTGTCTTTTTGCCGGCATCCACTTCTGCTTTTCAGGCTTGTTTACTGCCTGTGGCTATTCTATCATCTCTTTTGTCTATAATTTTCTGTCGGTAATCTTAGTAAGAATTCCGCTGGCTTATCTTGCCTCGATCATGTATCCGGATACACTCTATCCTATGGGTGTCACGACTTGGATCGGGTCATTGTTTTCAGTTTTCATCTGTGTGTTTGTTTACCGCTGGATGGTGAAGCATCAGAAGTTTACTCATTCAATAGCTGTTTCCTGAAAGCACGTGGAGACATTCCTGTTTTTTGTCTGAAGAGACGGGCGAAATGATTGGGATAGCTGAACCCTAATTCTTCGGCTATGTCATTGATAGTTAACTCTTTGCTTGCCAGTAATGATTTAGAACGCTCTATGAGCTTGTTATGCAAGAAGGCTTGGGGCGTGATACCCATTTCCCGGCGTACGATGTCGCCAAAGTAGCTGGGAGTGAGATGGAACTGCTCGGCACACCATGCCACAGTGGGAGGTCCTTGGGTGCGCATTTTTTGGGACCCCGCCAGCAGGTATTCATCTACCATTTTATCTAATCTCTTGCCGAGATCAGAGGAGTGCAAGTCTTTGGTGTCGAATTGACGGTCGTAGAACCGGCGGCAGCAGGTGAGCAACTGCCCGATACCAAGGCGTAGCATGTGGCTGGTCAGTTCATCATCAGGAGCCTGCAGTTCTGTATAGATATTGTTGAAGCAATTGATGATGACATGTCTTTCGCTATCATATAGTTCCAAAGCTTCAGCCACTTTGTATTCGAAGAAATTGAACATATAAAAGTCGCGTCCCAATCCAGTGCCATTGAGCTGCTCTGGACGGAAAGCGAGCATCCACCCATGTGGCTTAATGCGACTATCCAGATTCATCGATACCACGTCGCCCGGCTTCATGGTGAACATGGTTCCTCCCCGGTATCGCATGCAAGTATCATGTAAAACCAATTCTCCGAAGTCCACCTCCATCAGCACGACACAATACATGCAGAAATCGGTAGGCTGGAATAGGGAGAGATCGGCATCCTGCAACCTTGCCACGCTCACCTGCGGGTGATGAGTGGGCTGGTGGAAATAATGATTGAACTGTTCTATGTTTTCTACTCTTGTATGTTCCATGATAAATGTAATTTTGGTACAAATATACGATAATTATTGGTATTTTCGGTAAAAATGGTATGTAAAAATGGTAGATTTGGTTAGAATCTATAAAAATGGTAGATAAAACCGAAAAATATATCCTTTCAGTACTCCTCTTTTCCTATATTTTTGCGTTTGAATTGTGAAGAATATGATTCAAATGAAATAACAACAATCAAGACTTAAAAATAAACAAATGGCAGTAAAATTTTATAAGAGTGAAAACCAGGTGCCTCTCGAAATGCACAAGGTGAGAATGATTCAGAAGCTTTCGCTTCTGCCAGTAGAGGACCGTTTGAAGAAGATTCAGGAGGCAGGCAATAATACGTTCCTGCTCCAGAATAAGGATATATATATGGATATGTTGACCGATTCGGGTGTTAATGGCATGTCCGATTTGCAGTTTGGTGCCATGATGCAAGCCGATGATGCTTATGCTGGTTCCGAGACCTTTAATAGAGTAAAGGCGGCTGTGAAAGAAGTTTTTGGCACTGAAAATGTTTTGCCGGCACATCAGGGAAGAGCATGCGAGAATATCCTTGCCGAGGCTTTTGTCAAGCCGGGGATGGTGGCACTTATGAATTTCCACTTCACTACCACGAAAGCACATATCACCCGTCTTGGCGGTACGGTGGAAGAACTCCTTGATCCAAAGGGTCTGCTGCCACAGAGTAATGATCCTTTCAAAGGCGACTTCAATCTTCAGAACCTTCGCCAGCGCATTCAGGAAATTGGTTCAGACAGAGTGGCTTTCGTTCGTGTAGAGTCGGGAACCAATCTGATAGGTGGTCAGCCTGTATCTCTTGAAAATATGCTTGCAGTTACGGATATCTGTCATGAGATGGGAGTAAAGTCTGTTCTCGATGCTTCTTTGTTGCAGGATAATGTATATTTCATGAAGATGCGTGAGGCCCGATGCAAGTATATGGAACCAAGAGAGATTTACCATCTTCTGGCGGATCATTTTGACATCATCTATTTCTCTGCCCGCAAGCTGAGTTTCTCTAAGGGTGGTATCATCACTTCCAAGGATCCTAAATATACCCAGCAGATGATGGAATATATTCCTCTGTATGAGGGATTCCTTACTTATGGTGGTATTGATGTACGTACGATGGAGGCGATGGCGCAAGGTCTTTACGAATCGCTTGATATGGAATATATCAACCAGGGACCTGAATTTATCAATTATCTTGCCAAGGAATTGGATGATTATGGTGTACCTGTGATTCTGCCTCCTGGTGGTCTTGGCTGTCATCTCAATGCTGGTGCTTTTGTTCCGGATGTGCCTCATAATCAATATCCTGCTGGTGCTGTTGCTGCAGCTCTTTATATTGCTGGCGGTATCCGTGGAATGGAGCGTGGTACTCTCTCAGAACAGCGAAATCCTGATGGCTCTGAGCCTTTTGCTGAGTTGGAGTTGATGCGTCTGGCTGTGCCACGCCGTGTTTTCACCTTATCACAGTTGAAGTACGTGGCCGACCGCGTGAAGTGGCTTTGGGATAATCGCCAGTTTATAGGTGGTTTGCAATGGGTAGAGGAGCCTTCAGTTCTCCGTTTCTTCTTTGGTCGATTGAAAGAAATTGGATATTGGCAGGAGGAACTTGCCGAGAAATTCAGAAAAGATTTTGGTGAGAGTTTATAAGAGAAAGGAGGGTGTGTCATAAGTCCATGACACATCCTCTTTTTCGATTCTTCATAGCTTTTATTCGTCCGATGAATAAAACGAATTCCGCCAACTGCCACAACGAAAAAGCGCCAACTGTCACAACGGATTTGGGTCAACTGCCACAACAGATTTGGGTCAACTGCCACAACGGATTTGGGTCAACTGTCACAATAAAATAGGAAAATAACAAGGTTTAACTATTTTATTTGCTTGATATTCAACAAAATACATTATTTTTGCACAAAAAAGGTAACATTTCGTGTAAACGGACAAAAAGAACGGAACATTATGATTGATGTACATACGATAGCATCTTTTATCAGTCAGCGTTACGAGTACCAGTATGGTTCTCGTATTGATGAGATGAAGTTGCATATTTTGCTTTATTTTATGCAGCGTGAGTGCATAGTTCAAACAGGGAATCCTCTGTTTGAAGCAACATTTTATGCTCATACTTTCGGACCATATCTTCCGGAAGTTCATGCCGCATATATTTCAAATTCATTGCATGATGTTTTGCCGTCAAACATTATAGAAGAATATAAGACAATTTTTGATAGTGTTTTCGAACTGTTATCTGCAAAGAAAACAAGAAGTTTGAGCAATCTTATTCATGGTGAAGGTTCTTGGAAACGTGCCATGATGCAGGGAGAGGGTACACCAATGGATATTCAGGACATCAAAGAAGATGCCACTCGTTTCCGAGTAAGACGTTTCTTGTTAAGTAACTTGGAACAATTTCACAAATCAGTTTATGCATGAAGATAACAGAATCACAATTGGAATTGCTGAGAAGTTTAAAGTGTGAGCGACTTTCGTCAAATACAGCAAACTTCTCTTTGATAAATGATTTCTACAACACTCGTAACAATAGTTTAGTAGATACCTTGCAAGGAGATGCTTATGATGATGATGAGAATAATCGAATTGCTTATTACATAGTGAAAACAGTGGATGATAAAATTCTTTTTTTCTTCTCACTAAAATGTGGTTTGCTTTATGATGAATTCATTGAGGGTGACCGTTTGAAAGAGATAAAATCTTTTTACGATACGATTCTCCGTATGAGTTTGGATGAAACACAATCAGTAGAAAACAAGAAGGCGATAGCTTCTATTCTGGAAAGTGTTCGTTCAAAGAAGGGTATAAAAAAGGAGGATGTTGCGAGAGTTTTGCATTTGTCTGTTGATTCAGATGAATTCTCCAAGATTTTCAGTAAGAATCTAAAGAATGTTGGCAGGACATTTCCTGGTGTTGAGTTGGTTCATTTTTGTGCGAATGATGCTCATCGTGAAGAGTGGGATGAATATGATTTGCCACAGAATATGGGAACGACAATATTTTGGTATTTTATAGTACCAAAGATACTGGAAATGTTGAAAATAGTAGGTTGTGAATATGTTTTCTTATTTGCTGCCGACTTGACTCCTTATGAAGAGCTGATTCGATATTATTCTGATCAGTTGAAATTTGAAAAGGCAGATGAGCATTGTGTTGCCATTCCGATGTATGATTTCACTTGTCAATTTATGAGTCAGAAGACTTGTGAATTAGAGGGCAAAAGAAAACAATTCTTTGAAGAGTTTAATAATTAAGCCTCTATATCAAGGCTTTGAAGAAGATATTTGTGATAGAGGATTCTACAGCCTGGAACCCGAATATGAGAAGCAAGTCGGCGATACGTACTTCTGATACCAGATATTTTACCGACCCTTCAATAGCAACGGCAGCATTGGGAATGGGACCGGATGACTTGATCAATGATTTGAGTACGTTTGGCTTATTCTTTGAAACCTTGTGTGTGCGTGATTTAAGAGTTTATGCCGATGCATTAGGCGGCTCTGTTTATCATTTTCGTGATAGAAAAGGTCTGGAGTGTGATGCTGTTGTTCATTTGCGTAATGGTAAGTATGGGTTGATAGAGGTGAAGCTGGGTGGCGACAAACTCATAGAGGAGGGTGCAGGAAACCTGGTGACCTTGGAAAGTAAAATCGATACCGATAAGATGAAGTCACCATCTTTCAAAATGGTGCTGACTGGTGTCGGTAAATATGCCTACCAGCGGCCGCAGGATGGTGTATATGTTGTGCCGATAGGGTGCTTGAGAGATTAGGAATCTATTTTTTGTTTCTTTTCTCATTAATGCCACGTTATGATATTGACTATAGGTGATAGTCATTAGACAAGGATAAACGTAACCACTCTGTCATATTGATAAATCGTCAGATAAAAAGATGACAGAGTGGTTACGTTTATTTTTATTTGCTTCCCTTACTACGGTTGCACTGTCGGCAAAGCATTTGGCAATTTTTGATGTCGGTTCTTCCACCTTTTCGCCAAGGCTTGATGTGGTCGCCCTCCATAAATTCAAAGTCAAACTCTTTACCACAGATGGCGCATTTATGGTTCTGTTTTTCCCATATTGCCTTCTTAATCTTATCCTTGAAAGTTCGAAGATCCAGATAACGCTCATCGCCAGTTAACACGTAAGGAATAATACCATTTGGCTTCTGAATCTCATCATCACCGATAAGATCTGAGATTCTATCCTCCATCGTCTTGATATCCAATGGCTGTTCATGATATTTGTCATAAAACAAAGCCCAATCCACACCCTTCATGATGATTTTGAATTTCTTCATGTTGAAAGTAGAAATGGCCCAATTCAGTACGTTTTGAAAATAAGTCCAAAGAGGAATGGCATTCTTGTCGTGTTGATGAATCGCCATATAGCCAACGGCACTTTGTGGCTTTCCATTGCGAGTTTCATGTTCCGCCATCCACTCTAAAGCCTTTTTGAAAAAGTCTTGGCGGATAGGTGAACCATTTACCAAATCCTTACCTAGGCGATAAGCTCCGCAATTGCTTTTGGAGAAATGGTGTTTTGCATCACTAACGAAAGGCCCTGCATAAACCGCATTGCGGATTTCCTGCTCATTCAATGGCTTGCCGGAAATATTGATGGTCTTGAACCATTCCAGCTTTTCTGACTCCTTACCTTCACAAACATATACTGTCAGATTATAGTCGAGAATTTTCTTCTGATCATCGGCTGGTTGATTATCGAAATATTTAAAATCAACTGCAAATTTTCCTGCTACGTACTGACATAGTGAAAGAGTGCGTTGCTGTCCGTCCATTACCTCATAAGGACATTCTGCATCATCACTTCTCTTCACCCAATACATCACATTGAGTGGATAATCATTTAGCACGGTGTGGATGACGGCACGCTGTTCGGCTTCGTTATAGATGAATTCTCGCTGATAAGGTGGACGGATATCCAAAAGCCCATTATAGCCACGTACTCCTTGTTCTTCATTGTTGATGTAACCCTTGGTTATCTCACCGATGGTTACTTCAAGTTGTTTAATTGTCATCATAATGTTTGTGGATGTTTGTTACGGATCAATATTCTACTATAAGGACATTTGTGTTTACCTTCTTTGGTATAGGCCAAATCTGTTCGTCCTCTATAATTTTTTGTAATTCCTATTACCTTAGCTAAATCTCCATTACCGAGACCGATAATTTCAAATTGTTCAGGATTAAATGCGTAAAGCATGGTGTCGGGTACTCCCATAATCCCATCATAATCACAGGGAATATCAATAGTTTTGCTGACATCTATAGCATCGAAATTGTCGTATTTAGGATAATCATCTTTTGAATAACGACAAACCATTACTAACATTTCATGACGTTTAGAAATTTCGAGATTAGTAAACCAGGTAACGCCTGAAACACGAATCATATTTTCCCGATGATTGGCAGCTGTTGCGATGTCCTCATATGGAGAATAAAAATGAGCTGCACAACCTTTGAAGCCATAACCTAACCAAAGTTGATTGTTTTTAATTAAAGGAAAAACTTCTTTGTAATGAATCGCATTCTGAGGACCAATTATCAGGAACTTCTTATCATATTCCATCAACTGCCCAATATACTCTCGGAACAAAGAGAATGGAGGATTTGTAACTACGATATCTGCTTCTTTTAGGAGTTCTATGCATTCGTTTGAACGGAAATCACCTGTATTCAATATCGACATTACGTTTTTGTCGTTCTCTAAAAGATAACGTACATCCGACAGGTCAACGGCTCCATCTCCGTTTTCATCTTTTACTTCCGTAATCTCTACCTTGTAGGCAATCTTCTTGGGTTCCTCATCATCAAAGCCATCAAAATGGAGCATGAGTTCATTACCCGTTACAGGAGAACCATTATAACAGGTACAGATTAGTTTCTTCAAACCCAACTGGTTGAAGCGTAGCGCAAAATACTTAAAGAAATTGCTTTCGTAAGGATCATCACAGTTGCAGAGTACCACCTTCCCACGGAAGTGCTGCCAATAGTGCTGCAATTCTCGCTCAATATCAGAAAGTTGAGTGTAGAACTCATCCTTCTTTGCCACCTTAGCGGCATTCAGATTTTTGTTTGCCATATACTTTTGATTGATAGTTATAAGACAAGACATCTGCAAACAACTATCAATCCGCTAAGACGCAAAAGCGGCGTGATGCCTCTTATCGCGTTTAGCACGGGGCGGCGTCGGATGGAGCCCCAGATCTACCATAAGAATGCATCACGCCTATAGCGTGCTTGCATTGCTTTACCTGGTAGATAAGGGGCTTCATACGAAACATATATATACGAGCCACCTATCACATATTATTTCCGTGCTTGTTATTCCAAATGAGTTTCCGACGCTCTTGGCTAAACGCGAAATAATAGCGAATGCTTTTTTTATCAACAATGTCTTGGAAAAGGCTTCCGCCTAATCTATCGGCAAAGGTACAAAGAATAATTGAGATTATTGTAAGTTTCTCTGAAAAAGTTTTCGAGAAAGTTGTTTTTCAATCTCTTCTACCCTTTATTATCTTCTCCTGAACCAATAAATAGTCCATTAAAGCTTTAAAAATGTAGACTTTTACTCTTCTCTGTGGCTTAAAAAATGTTATTTAATTTTTTGTTATCAAGAAAATGTAGTAACTTTGAAGAAATTTTTAAAAAAAGAAATGGATAAAACGTATTTAAATAATATTGGTCAAAAACAACGCAAATATGTTGTTCGTTGGGCAAATGGAAAGGAAGGTTTTATTATTGATCTCGAGAAAAATGGAGTCTTGAGATTTGTAGAGTCTTGCACAGATATTGAAAGTAATGAGTGCAATAAGGAAGATATGGATATTAATTATCCATACGTAGCATCAGGTATTGTGGCGTGGTGGTTTAAGTACCGTAAATCACAAAAAGAATTCGAGCTATTTGAAAAATATTATCAACTGCGTCTTAGGCAATACAAGAAAAAGAGAGAGAAAGTGCCTGATTCTTTTTATCATGATATAGAAGGTGAATTCTTGCAAACAGATTGTTTGCAAATGGAAAAAGAAGAAAGCCGTAAATGTCAAATCTATAGTTATGTTTCTGAGAGTGATGATTGTACTATTAGAGAGATGATTGATAATTATTATAGCTATGTAGAAATAAAAAAGTTAATATATCATTTGCCTACTCATATGAACCCTAAAAACAGATTGGATTTAGAATATAAAATATTATATTTTTTATATGAGCATGGTGAAAAGATAGATACGTCTATAAAAAACTCGCCACAGATTTACAAATTTAAAGAATTTAGATTATATTCTGAAGGAGAGATAACTGAGGCTAGTTTATATTTGAAACAAAAAAGATGGATTTGGTGTTTTAATGAACATGACGAATATGGGGTATTGCCTTCTTATTGGCATGAACTCTTGGATGACGGAAAAATTGCTCTGAGAGAATACTTGGAAGCTAAAGGAGAAACTTCGAATTCGGGAAATACTCATAAAAAAAATCAGTCTGCGAAGAAAGTAATGATGTTTAGGGATATTGTTCAAGGTAAGAATGAAAAGGATAAAAATGATATCATCAAACGTCTTCATGGTCGGATTGATAATAAAGGCGGTAAGTTGGTTGCTTTATATTTGTTGAAGGCAATGGAATGCAAAATGATATGTAAGCGACCTACTAAAAAAGTGTTTGAGACAGAGTTTACTAAATGTGGCAACTGGCATAGCATTTCTGCATATTTGAATCCGAATAAAAGAGTTTCACTAGAAAATGAATTGACTTCTATAGAGATATAGTTCTTTTTTTATTGATTATTATTGCCAAATGTTGCTTTTCTTTGCTGAGCAATATTTGGCAATATTTTTTTTCCTTATTCTTTTTTATTATGCTTAATTTTGTACCAGCATTTGCAAAGAAAAGGGTTATGCGTAGACCGAAAACCAGTTTTGCTTCTTTGTAAATAATAGGCACCCCTTTTGCAAAACGGAGGGTACTGCCGGAAAGATTCAAGGTTATGATAGATAAAATAACCTTTGACTTTGGGGCATCTGTTTTAAAAGTAGCACCGCCTCGTCTCATCGGAGAAATCCTCAATGAGTATTTACTCCACAGCAACGCCCCTCCGGCTGCGGCTTATCGCAAGCACGTGCAGGAGATGATGGCAAGTAATGAATCTGTTGATTATATCAAGAAAGGAGGACGGTATGATTAATATAGATTCTAAGCAGGAGTTAGATGAATTCATGGCTCAGGAAGCTCAGCAGCAGACTGAATCCCAGAAACAGGCTCAGACTCTTGCTCCAGGGGGTGCTCTGCAGCAGGACAAGCCTAGCTTTTTCAATGTGTCTCCTTTCAATGACTACCGGATGGAAGGACTGAGGATGGATCCACCAAAGGAACTTTGTCCCCATATTCTGGTGGAACAAGAGACTACGATTCTCTTTAGCGGTCCAGGTGTGGGTAAAACAGTCCTCGCCATGCAGATAGCTTTTGACTTGGCTGAACAGGGAAAGCGGGTGCTTTATGTCAACTTTGAGCTTTCGCAGCAGCAATTGGCTTTGAGATATCCCAACAAGGAGTTTCCTAATACGCTCTACCACGCTGGCATCGATTATACCAAGATGCACGATGTTACCGACCAGAGCATGATTCTTTCTGAGATAGAGCGAATGGCACTGGAACTGAATATAGAGGTGATAATCATAGATAACTTTACCAATCTCTGTATCAATTCTAAGGAGTCAGCTGAAGCTGGAAAAATCATGCAGCAACTGGTAGCTATGCGTATGACTCACAACTGTACCATGCTCATCCTTGCCCATACACCTAAGCGCAAGCAGGGCGATCCGCTTACAATCGACGACCTGGCAGGTAGCAAGCTTCTCAGTAACCTTGCCGATAACGTTATTGGTTTCAACAAATCGAGAAAGGACAAGAACATGCGCTATCTCATCCAACTGAAGTATCGTTCTCTCCCAATCGAACTTGATTTCAAGAACGTGCAGGAACTTACGTTGACCAGTTCTGACGGATGGCTCCATTTTGAATATGGTGGCTATGATGAGGAACGGGCTCATCTGCCAAGATCAAGAGATGAGAAGGCTGAGTTGGAGCGCGATATCATTCGTGAACTCAAGCAGCCTGGCTTGTCTTATCGGGACATTGCTGATAAACTGGGTACCAGTTCGAGTAAGGTTCAGCGTGTTGCCAATAGTAACGGTTTGAGCAGAAAGGCAAGTAAGCCTTACAAGAAGTAAGCATTTGTATCAGGGATGTATCATTCCGATTTTTGATACAAAATGATACTTAATTAATTGATATAGATATAGTTAGACTGTATCATGAGTGATACAACTGCTGTATCTGATACAAAGGGAATGTATCATCTTTGATACATGATAACCTTCTGAATATCAATAGATTATTGATTGTTTTGTATCAATGCGGAAATGATACACTCTGATACATTTTTTTTATCATTAAATTTCAGAAAAAATGAAGAATGATATAAGATTTATTTTGGAGCGCTATCATGCCGGTGGAGCCAACCGCTATGTCTGTCCTCAATGCGGACGCAAGAAGTGCTTTACCCGGTATGTGGATCTGGAAACGGGCGAGTATGTGGCTGATGAATGTGGTAAATGCGATCATACGGCATCGTGTGGCTATCATTATCCACCGCGTCAATATTTCCATGATCATCCGGAGCTAAGCTGCAAGAAAGATTACCAGACGGAATATGTAAATGGTAAACCCTTGCTGGGATTGGGAAACAGGCATCAGTGGGCAGATGAAGCCCGAAACAGAGAGATGCTTTCCCGTAAGAGCAGATTGCTGGTGCAACCTCAGGATAGGCGACAGACCGAGTTCTTCAGCCCCGAATGGGTACAGAAGGCAATGCTGAGACCGAGTGCTTTCAGCATGTGGCTTGAAGGCCTGAATGTCGGTGGTGATGCCCGGCAGGTGATAGCCGATTATTGTGTGGGAGGTACTGCCCGAGACGTCATTGTGCAGGGTGTGAATTATGGAAGAGCAGTTGTGTTCTGGCTGATTGATGAACAGCAGCGGGTGCATGATGCCAAGCTGATGGCTTATCGCAATGACGGTCATCGGGTGCAGGGATGGGCCAACACCATGCGTTCCATCTGTGAACGTTCTCATGTAGGACCGCAGCTTCAGGATACGGAAAAGGTGCTCTTTGGACAGCATCTGCTTCCCCGCTATCCCGATAAGACGGTATGCATCGTGGAGAGTGAGAAGACATCGCTTATCTGTGCCTGCCGCTATCCACAGTTCCTATGGCTGGCAACGGGCGGATGTGGCAATCTGCAGACCGATAAGCTGCTCCCCTTGCTGCATCGGCGACTCGTGGTTTATCCCGATAGCGGAGAGTATGATAAGTGGAAGGAGCAGATGGCGAAGAGCGGATGCTGGGATTATCGGGTAGTGGACTTCATGGAGCAGTTTGAGGCGAACACCGATATTGCTGATATCCTGTTGGGTGAGGCTCAGCAGAAACCCGAAATCCTGCTGCCTCCTCCTTCTGATGTCTGTCCCTTCTAAACATAAGGTTTACGCTCCGTAAGTATCATCTTTACGAGGCGTAAGTATGAGGGTAATAATTTTATTCATTGTGTAATTTCAAAAGATTGATAATATGACAGAATTTAAAGTCAGAGCCTATGGCAAGTCTGAGCTTGCCTGGCTTTATTTTCCAGCAGCCAATTCGGCTCATACGGCAGTGAATCACTTGATGGCTTGGGTACGTCGCAACCCGGATCTCGTAAATGGACTCCATAAGTTAGGCTATCGTAAGTCGGCCAAGTTTTTCACTCCTAAGGAGATAGCTCTTATCATTGATTATCTGGGTGAACCATAAGAAAATCCTTATAAAGTATGCTATCTCACGCAACGTATGCTATCGTCTGAATGACCCTTCAAAATGTTGTATCTTTGCTATGTAAACCAAAGGGGTTTACTCGATGAAACTCTCTGACGGACAAGGCGATGGATCCTATGCCTTTGAAGGAAAATAGAGATGTGGATTTGACAGTAATTAACTAAAAATTTTGAAAGGTATGATTAAGTACGTTTTGAAGCAGAACAAGAACAAGAAGAGTCTTGCTTTTGGTAAGTGGTATGCTTTCCCTGTGGTAGAAGAGACGATGGATTTGGCAGGACTCGCCAAGCACATGGAGGAGCACAATACGGGATTCACTGAGGCGATGTGCCTGGGCATGATGACTGCCATGGTGAAGTGTATCAAGGAGCAGCTCCTGGCTGGTAAGAATGTGAAGATTGACAACCTTGCCATCTTCAGCGTGGGTATCCGCAATAAGGAGGGAGCCAAGACTGAGGCTGAATTTACTGCGGCAAACAATATTGCCGGTGTAAAACTCAGAGCCCGTGCTACCGGTACTTTGAGCAATGCCAATCTTAACACTTCGGCAAGTGTTAGAAGAGCCAGCAATGTAGTAGTTTCAGGTTCTGGCAGTGGTACTGGTAATGGAGCCGACAGTAACACCATTGGTGGTAATACGACTACTGGAGACAACAGTCAGTCAGGTGGAAGTTCTACAACTGGTGGCGATACCGACTACGAACTTAAATAAAGCCTTCTGAGGTTTATGAATGTGACTTGAAAATCAAAAAATCCTCGTCCGATATAGAAACGGACGAGGATTTTTTTTATCCAACTTTCTCTTCTTTTCCGAGATTTCCGAAGAAGTCGAATGAGGCATCCCAGTCTTTCCAGACTGGTTCTCTGCCTATTTCCTTCAGTCTCGCATTGATTACCTTGGCGGTACGCTCATCGCTCACGGTGAACTGCTCCAGCGCCTGAGGATAAGTATGATAACCACCTGGATTTACCTTGGATTCAGCCGACATGGTGGTGACACCGAGGGTAGCCATGTTGTCGCGGATGTAGGCTGGCTCACGGGTAG
>USJD01000039.1 GCA_900554835.1 uncultured Prevotella sp.
GGGGGTATCTGCAACGACCGAACAGGTCGCCTCCGCGAAAATCCGTGAGTAATCGTCCCAGCAGGAAATCTCCGAATAAATTCCGTGTCATCCGATGAATAAAAAAATCCCAGAAGAATAAAAAAATCTGCGTCATCTGCGAAATCTGCGTGACAAAAACCTCCCACAAAAGATCTGTGTAAATCTGTGAAATCTGTGGGACAAAACACTCTCAGGGGGTATCTGCAACGACCGAACAGGTCGCCTCCGCGAAAATCCGTGAGTAATCGCCGTAGCAAGAAACCTCCGAATAAATTCCGCGTCATCCGATGAAGAAAAATAAGAGGGCGTGCCATGGACTTATGACACACCCTCGTTTAAATTTCATTAACTATATTATAACCAGCAAACTAAAGTCTTTACTGAAATATTTCTTGGATTACTTCAATGTAACCTTGACAGTTCCCTTGGCTGTACGGACAATGTACAAGCCTGGAGCCAAGCCACGACTCTTCAAGTCGCTCTGCAAGGTAGCCATAGAAGTCTGCAAACTTGTCATGCGGAAGCCGTTGAGCGTATAGACATCTGCCTGGAATGAACCAGCGTCGAAACCAATCTCACGGATACCTGTAGCATTGGCTACATAGACAACTCCCTCTGTAAGGAACTTGCTTGTATCCCAACCCAAACCAGCAGGGAGCGCCTGCAAGTCAAATTTAGGAGTACCGCTGATCGTGCCAGCGCAATCTAAGACTCTCACATAATCACCCTCTTTAGGCGTCCATGTATTCTTGTAGGTTACATAGATGGTACCATTCAGAACAGCGTTTCCACCTACTTTAAGGAATGCCCATGCTGGAGACTTCGCACCAGTATATGCAATTACAGAGACAGAATCTGTCTTGGTCTTGTTCGCATAGATGCTGGAACCAACCTCAGCATTCAAGTTCTTCTGGATGAAGATCACACCCGTATTGCTGGTCTGCGATGCAGGCAAATTGCTGCCTGGGCGCAAGATACCGCCATTCAGAAGGTTAATACCGTATGCATAACCCACGCCACGAAGCTCACCGGCATCCTGAACATAGAGGATGGTAGGAGCTGTCATAGAAGAGGTAGCAGCTGCCTTGTTCAGCTTCACTGCACCATCCACAATCTTCAACGACTTGGCATTGGCAAGTACATTCTCACTGGAGATGGTCCAGATACCCGTACCATTCTTCACCACATGGCTACCATTGATTGAACCCTTGAACTCAAAGTTCGTATTCTTGCCACCAATCGTCAAAGTATTGGTACCTGAACCGAAGTATCCACCATTACTGATATATCCATTACCCGTCAGAGCACCGATAGCAAAGCTCTTGCCGTTGGTACAGAATGCATAATCTTTGGTGAAACGTGAATCAACATTGAGCGTTGCCAATGGAATACCATAAGCATTATAGAAATCGAATACTGGCTCGTAAGCATTCTTGCTTCCACGCTTTGCATTGATAGTTCCGGCAAACTTGCTCCAGTCGCCTTTGAAAGGACAGCGGATCCAGGTGCCGTAGATATCAATGGTTCCCTCACCAGTCAGCTTACCGGTATAGTCGCATCGGCCGTCAGGATACCAGATACCAGACTTACCCTTAGGCACATCGATGTTCACATTATCCGAGTTGCTGCTGTAGATACTGTTGGAAGCCTGCAATACTACCTTGCTACCATTCAGAACGATAGTCTTACCAGAGAAGTGACCATCCTGGAAGTCATATACTGTACCCTGGTTGATATAGAGCACATCAAAATCAGCATTACTGTTCAACTGCAATGTACCGGCTCCCATCTTATAGAGGTCACGGTTCTTGCCGGCACCCTTCTTGATACCGCCATTCAGAATCAGCGTACCTGTATTATTTATGGCACCGCCATTCTCGCCAAGCACGATAGGATGAGAGGCTGTCATGCCTGAAGCAACCTTCAAAGTACCCTTGTTGCTCAAAGTGATAGTATTGTCTGCAGATCCTAAAGAACCAAATTCCAAACCATCCTTGTTGGCAAGAGTTGCCGGAGCCAGGATACCACCCTTGATATTGGTACCGCCACTATACTTATTGGTATTCTTGATGTTCACGGTTCCTGTACCCTCTACGTTCAGCGAACCTTTACCCAAGATAGAACCCTTACCTGCAAGGCTATAATCCTTCTTGTTGTTCTTGAAGAAGATATTTCCAGGAGTTACATCCTCTGCAAGGTTCACGTCTGTTGTAGACGCATCATCATTGAAGGTCAGTTCATCACCCGTAACAAACAGCTTGTCTGAAGAACTGAAGTTCTCTGTCGACATCAAGTCCCAGACAGAACCCTTATCACCTGTCCATACGCTGCTCTCGCTATCACGGGTATCAGAAATATTCAAGACAATCTTGCCATCTTTATATTCCAAGGCAAACTTATGTCCTGCAAGTCCCTCTACTACGATATCAGAAAGCTTGCCTGTCAGTTCACCTACCTCTGCCAAGACATAAGTACCTGGTGCTGGAGCGGTAGCAAACTCAAAGACAGGAGTGCTATACTGAGGACCATTTTCCCAAGTCTTCTTCTCGATGCTCATCTTGGCAGCCACCAACTTATCTACGTTACCATCCTTGGCATCGAATACGACACGTGCGCCGAAACCCAGGTCGAGTGAAGAAGTGGTCAGAGTTCCGATATTCTCCTTACCGCCAGGACGAATCACAGAACCATAATCAGCCTTGATACCACCCTTGAAGTTACCGCCGTTAGAGTTCAACTCCGCAAAGCGATTGAGCCAAACAGGACTGCTTTCCATGGTGCCGTCAAACTGCAAAGTACCTGCCCAGACATCAGTCTTGCCGGTATAAGTCTGCTTTACATTAGGAAGGACCAAAGTACCATCACCCTGTTTTACCAGGCGCATGCCGCCAGTAAAGGCGCCACCTGTCAAGGTATGGGTATAATAGGTATATTTAATCTCTGTATCCTTGGTTCTGCACTCGCTGGCAGCCGTACCCTGCACCCAAGAAGGGGCATTGTCGGTAAAGATGGCAGGAGAAGCACCTTCTGACACGCTTACAGTGGCATCGCCAGTAGTAGCGAGAAGAGCATGCTTGCCATCCAATGCCTTGGAGATAGAAGAACCTACCTCTTCGCGACCAGTGGTGGTGAGTGGTGGAGGAGCAATGGTGATACCTTCCAACTCACCGAGGAAGTAGGATACATGAGGTGGCTGATTGTAGCCGCAAGGCTGCCATACCATGCCATTGCGATACTGATGATCGTACCACAAAGAATAGTTACGCCACTTGGTTGGCTCATTGGTGGTGTAGATGCGGATATTGTTGTCGGCTGTTCGCTCGATAACCTCCTCACGCCAATCGCCAAAGATATCACCCTGGTAGCAAGGTGTTGCCTTGGTGCCATTGTTGGAATAAGCGCCAAGGAAAGTAGCTATTGTTCCCACACCAGGTTTAGTTACCTCTGTATTATTAAAACACTCCTCCAGAAGGTCACCATCCCAATAAATACGGAAGTTCATGCTAAGTCCATTGGTATTGGTACTCACATGTTCATTTGTGACCGTAGAGATAGGAGTATCGTGTGCACTATGACCAACAGCTCCAGGGAAATCATTATAGAAATTACCTGCCAGACAACGACCATCATCGTTGGTATCAGTCTTTCGATAATATATCTTGCTGGTTGTTGCATCACGATAGTTGTTGGAAGGAGCATCCTCGTTGCAGGCAAACATCTCCTGACCATGGATATAAGGATTAAAATCACTTACATGCTGAGCATCGCCATGACCGAGACCAGTAGTAGAAAGTCCCTTGCCATTATCATCGATAACCATAGAACCCCATACTATCTCATCACGTCCATCCCAATCCACATCGGCAACGATATAGTTGTGATAGCCCTGACCATACCAAGGAGAACCTGGCTGGTTGTTGGTCCATTTCCAGCGAACCTTCAAGTCGTGAGTCTTTGGATCCACATCGTATGCGATGAACTTGTGGCGGGTATAGATACCACGACCCAGGAAGATGCTTGGATGCTTGCCATCCAGATAAGGAGCGCCGAAGAAGTACTTGCTGCTGCGATGACCATAGCCATCACCCCAAGCTGCCTTCAAATCTGTTTCTCCATCTTCCAGACGCTTCAATGGGAACTCGATGCACTGGTATGGCTTACCGGTAGCTCCCTCGCAATACCAGAGGAACTCCTTGCCATAGTGGGTAAACCATTCTACGGAACCCGAACCCTTTGGTTCACGATAGTTGGTCCATGAAGTTCCATTTTTGCCATTGGCACCGATGGTATAAGTGGTACCATCTGCCATGTGGACGGTAGAGCCTTCTTCGAGTCGCATTACGACTTCAGCCTTGCCATCCATATCCCAGTCGTAGCCAACGATGTTCTGCTCGTTGTTCTGGAAGTCACCCATGTTAGGACCACAGTTTACCCACCAGAGCACGGTACCATCCTGCTTCAGGCAAGCCAGCATGGAATACTCCTTGGTTGCCACGCCATTGATAGTTGGTCCATTCTTTGGATAGAGCTGTTCAGCTTCCTCCTTATTGTTGAACTTCATCAGGATTTCCACCTCGCCATCGCCATCCACATCGGCGCAGCAGGCATCGTTAGGGATATAAGTTGACTTCAGGGCAGCAGGATACTGGATTTTTACTTCCTTGTAATTAGTGTTGAAAACTGTAGCTTCCTTGGAAGCTGCCTGCTCTACCCCATTGACAACCGCCTTTACGGTATAAGTGTTACTTGATGAACCAAACTTGTCTGTAAAGTTGGAAACATCGAGGGGTTCTGGGTTTACCAAAGTGCCATTTCTGTAAAGATTGTACTTTACATCATAGTATTCATCGGCCTGGATACGCCAAGAGCAGTACACACCATTTGTGGTTTGCACTGCAATGAGTCCACGATCCAACTTATCGGTAAAGCGCTGGGCATTTGCACCCATACTTACCAACAATGCTAAAGCAGATGTTGCGAGTAGTTTTTTATTCATTATTGTAGGTTTTATTGTTTTTATTCTTGTTTATTGACGATTCATGTCGATTATTGTTGTTTATTCAGTTTTAACTGATTTGTTGGCAAAAGTACACAGAATATTTGAGAAAGCATCCATAAAATATGATATTTAACCTTATTATTTTGAGAAAAGGGAATAAAAAAGATTTTTTTAAAAGGTAAAAAGGTAAAAAAGCAATTTTAAAGGTAAAAAGGTAAAAAAGTAAAAAGGTAAAAAAACAAGGAAAACCAAGAAGAAGAGAAGAAAGACTAAGGAAAACCAAGAAGAAGAGAAGACAAAGAAAAAAGGGAAAATTAAGAAGAGAAGAAGACAAAGAAAAAAGGGAAAATTAAGAAGAGAAGAAGACAAAGAAAGGGATGCATCCCTGCATCCCTTTACATGAAAATGATTGATTCAATCTCGGCAAATTATAGAAACCATAATTGCCAATGCTTTATCAATGAAACAAATTACTTAAGCTGAGCACCTGCTACAGAGAATGTCTTGCCATCCTTTACGATAACTACACCATTCTTGGTTACTACCTTCTTCACTGCTAAAGCTGCGGTCTCTGCTGTATTTACATTCTTGATACCAGAAACGCCTGGCTCAAAGCCCTTGTAAGTCATGATTCGTACATCGCAGATAGCAGCCTCGTAACGATAGAGGTCAAAACTCTTACCTGCCTCATAAACTGCGTATGCATTGGCATCACCCTTGTCTGGGCGATCATAGCCACCACGTGTGTGAACGATGTAGAAGTTTGGTTTGTTAGGATCGTCAGAAGTATATTTTGGATCAAGTGTCAAGCCTGCATTGTTAACAGCTGTGCTGTAATAAACGATACCCTCCAATGGCATAATTCTCCATAAACTTGCATCATACTTAGAGTTTGCGATGAAATCAGCTGTTGGAACCAACGGAGCAAAAGCGGTTGTTGCATCTTCTGGCTGAAGGGCATTCCAGTTAGCAGAGAAATCTGCCACTGCACTTGTCTCGAAGAAACCAAAGCCTTCTCTTACAAGAGCATAGTCCTTGTCTGCCACCCAATTTTCACGGTTACCTTCTGCATCAAAGCCATACTTCTCGTTGGAATATACACGCTCCCAGTGAGACTGAGCAGTCTTTGTTCCATCAGCGTTAGTCTTATAATCCATTGTGACGTTTACTGTGGTAAAACCATCCTTGCCATTGTCGCAAACATCCTTAGACCATTCATAGTTAGTTGTACCAGCCTCTACATACTCGACATCATTATTGATGGTCTGAGATGCAGAACGTGTATAATACTCATCAGGGTTAGTACCATCCCAAGAATAAATCTCCAAAGAGCCCTTGCCATCCAAAGTTACCTTCTCGCCAGTAAGTACATTACCTTCTTCAGACTTACCATTTTCTGTCTTCTTATAGTGAATGGTCACAGTAGGTTTCAACAATGTGTTGGAGTTGTCTGCTGTAAGCGTATATTCCTTGGCAAATCCTTCCTTTACATTTGTAATGGTAGCTACTGGAGCTGGCATCTGTACTTCTTCACAAGTTACAGGAACGATAACATGCTGAGATTCGGTGCCATCATCGAGAGTTGTCCACATTTCCAAGTTACCAGACTGTGTACAATAGATAATCTTATGACCTAGATACTCACCATTACCAGACTCAAACGTAGTCTTCTCATCAGCAGTTTCATAAGACTTCTCATATTCCTCACCATTGCTATAAGTATCACCAGTAATAACATCTGTAGCATCACCAAGCTGCTTCCAGTGCAAAGTCTCTCCCTCCTGGAAGTTTACATAATAATCACGCTCAGCACCTACCAAAAAGAACAATTCGGAAGTTGGCTCGTTGGCGAATGGACCATTTGCCTCATAAGAAAGACCAATGTTAGAGAGCTGGTGAGTAGAAACACCATTCATACTGAATACGAAGATACCGGCACGATTCTCTTCACAAACATAATTATGAACACCAGTCTTCAGGACTGTACCTTCCTCATCTGCGATAGTGTAAGTTGCAGTCTTAGCTTCTGTATTGATAACAACAGCAAACTTGTAAGTCTTCTGGCTTGACATAACGAAAGTTTCCTCAACATCTTCTGTTTTAGGCCAATCATTATTTGCTTTAGGATTCTCATTAATTAAAATGGTGAAATCACCATTGTTGGCAGCAGGCTTTTCGCCAACTCTCCAACGGAAGAAATAATCCTCACCTTCTTGATTAAACCAATGGTAATTGTGAGAAGAAACACGTTTGTCAGTCGCTGAGCAGGCGTTCACTGGAAGAAGATCAAACTCCATGTCTGCACGATTAGCCATGTTAGACATATTCAAGTCCATGGTGAACTTGTAAGTACTATTAGGAAGAGTAGCAGGATCTACACCATTCCATGCATCCTCGTTCCAGAAGTAGTTGAGCATACGTCCACCATTCTTCTTGTTCTGCACCTCAAGATATTCCTTGCCTGGGGTAGAGGCAAAATTACCTTGATCCTGAACTACCCAACCAGCATCCATTTTGTCAGTTGGCACCTTGAAGAAGTACTTGTCGTCGGCTTTTGCCATCGAACATACGATGAGCATAAGCAATGCAATAAAAGTAAACTTTTTCATCTTGTTTAAAATTAAAGTTGTTATTTAAAAAATGTCAGTATATTCTTTGCCAACTTCAGCAAACCATAAGTCTGCTAGCGAGCAAGACTCATGATTTGCGAAGACAGCTCAAATTTCTATTTATTACCAGCCAGGATTCTGCTCGATGGCATTACCCGACTTCAATATTTCTGTTTGGCTAAATGGGAAGAGATTCCATTTGCTTTCCCACTGTCCATCACCACGGGAAACAGCTACCTTATTATATGTAAAGGTACCATCCTCGTTCTTGGTAATTTCCATGCGATGGATATTCATGAACTTATCGCCATCTTCCATCCAGCGACGCACGTCATAGAAACGGTGTCCCTCAAAGGCAAGCTCCACGCGGCGCTCGTTCTTATACTCAGCCCAGAACTCATCGTTAGTCATACCTGTAGCGAAAGCAGGCATGCTTGAACGCTCACGAGTCTTGCTAGCCATCTTGGCTGCGGTCTGAGTGGCAGGAACTGTAACACTCTGTGCATTGCCTTCTGCATCCTTATATTCCACTGCACCACTTGCATCTGCAGCATTTCCGTTGCCGCAAGCCTTGAAATACTGATAAAGAGCCTCAGCATAGTTCAAGTACATGCCACCCATACGGAAGGTCAACCAGCCGTGAGGAGAGGTAGTAACAGCTACACCAGAACGGGCACGGAGAATCTGATCAGGATTACAGAACTTCTTCAAGTAGTAACCGGTGGTAGTAGCGTATGACTTACCAGCCGCATTACCCGTGCGAGAGTGATAGCCGCCAACATAGGTCTCGATGGTTGGATGCTCGCTATTGTAAGCCGCCAAATCGTTAGGCCATGCCTCGCCATTCACAACAACTGTCTTGGCAAGACGAGGGTCGCGGTTGGCGTATGGCTTTGTTGCATCATATAAGCTACTTTCCGAAATGCTTTTGCCATCGGTACATTCAAAGGCATCTACCAAGTCCTGTGTAGGACAGTTGCCACCCTGACCAGAAGAGTAACCTACAGGGAAGTTGTAGCCTTCAAAAGTGCTGGAAGAAGCGGTGCGGCGTGCAAAGAGTATCTCCTTGGTACTGGAAGCATCTGAATAATACTCCTTGCCCCAAAGGTCCTCTAAGTTGGTAGCCAACCCATATCCCTTAGCCTCAGCTGCATCGATAAGTTCCTTATTGGCAGCCACTGCGATGGCCCAGAGATTCTTCTTTTCTTCAGAGGTCTTGCCCTGTGTGAAGAGTGGTGAAGCATGATAGAGAGCTGCCTGGGCCTTCAATGCCAGAACGGCATACTTATTGGCACGTCCTGTCTCTGCCTTGGCGAGAATCATCTCCTTATTGCCAGCATAGTCGTCTATGATTTTGTCCTTGATACTATCACACTCTTCGCTGATAAAGTCGAAGATTTCATCAGCATTGGTACGAGGCAGCATCGTCTCTTCTGAACCTGTGGTATTATGAATCTTGAAAGGCACTCCACCATACTGGCGAACCAGTGTGAAATAGAAATAAGCACGTGCCCAGCGAGCCTCATACTGATAGTTGTTATAGAGGAACATCTGCTGTTCATAGTCCTTGTTGTACTTGAACTGGTCGAAAGTCAACCCCGTCCAATTATCAATTACCTCATTACAATAAGTGATACCCTCATATGCTGACTTCCAAATAGTCTGGTGCGGATTTATCGCACTCCAGTTACCATTGTAGAAATCCTCTATTGAGTTACCATCATGGCTATACTCCGACTCATCGGTGGCAGAGGAAAGCATAGCTCCAGAAAGATTGCCCCAATCCGTATCAATGTCGGCATATATCGTTGTCATCAGTCCACCCACATAAGCGAATGAACGCTGGACATATTCCTTGTCATTGGCTGTATATTCATGGTAGTCCATGTTGCAGGAAGACAATGCCATGGCAGCCAATGCAAAGCTAAATAGTTTCTTATATACTTTCATAATCGTAATTCCTTAATTTTAGAATGTTACAGCAGCTCCAACCTGGAGACTTCTTGTAAGCGGCTGACTTGTGCCGTATGCAGCAGCATCAGCCTTGTCGAGATGGTCGAGCGTGAAGAGGTCAGTACCACGTACATATACCTTCACCTTATTAATAAAGCCAATTTTCTCCAACAATGTCTGTGGAAGGTAATAGTATGCCTCCACATAACGAAGCTTGAGGTAGCTACGGTCAAACATATTGAGCGTACTGTTCTTGTCGTTGTTAGCATTGCTTGTAGCCGAAAGACGTGGGAAGAGAGGATTCTCCATGTTGCCACGCTCAGCAGACCAAGAGTTCTCATAGAGATACTTAGACAAGGTGTTGCTTGCCACAGCAGAACGATAAAGTCCGTTGGTGGTCTTGAAACCAGTCCATCTGCCCACTCCCTGGAACATAGCATCCAAACCGAAGCCCTTGTACTCCGCACCGAGATGGAAGTTGTAATAGAGATCAGGAGCTGTCGTGCTATGACCGATTGCCTTGACATCGTTGGCATCGATTTTTTCATCGTCGGTCAAATCCACATACTTTACATCACCAGGAAAAACAGTGGTAAAGTTATGAATAGGATATCCCAACTGCTTCATCTCTGACGTTGAGATTATTCCATCACCATTCAAGTCATCGCTCTTCTGGAAGAAGCCATCAGCAACATAACCAAACGCCTGTCCATAGCACTTGCCAGTGGAAGAGGTATTGGCATAGAGCTGAGGAGCCTCAGCCTGCTCCTCAACGATGGTCTTGTTCAATGTCATGGATGCACCCAAACTGATGGTGAGATCCCTGTTGAGTTTCTTGCTGTAATCGGCAGAAACCTCAAAGCCCTTCTGGTTAATGATACCTACATTCTCATAAGGTGCGTCCAATCCGAAGACTCCTGAATAGCTGCCAGCTGTAGAATACCAGATGTTGTAACGGTGCTGGTAATAGTAATCAGCAGAAATATTCAAACTGCCAAAGAGAGTGGCATCGAAACCTACGTTGAACTTGCTAGACTGCTCATGGCCGAGTCCCTGAGTACGTGCTGTCCCGAGATAAGTATTACCCCATTGTGTACCAGTATAAGTGGCATCGAACGGATAAGAATTACCATTCATCAGATAGAACTGATCGTAATAGGTCCATACGTTATCGCCAGGGAGCACGTCGAGTGACTGGTTGCCCCAAGATGCACGCAACTTCAGGAAGTCAACCCAGTTCACGTTCTTCATGAAAGCCTCGTTAGAGAGGTTCCATGCTGCAGAAACATTTGGAGAGAATGCCCACTTGCTGCCAGGAGCCAAACGGCTGGAACCAGACTCTACGAGCGCAACATCCAAGAGGTATCTGCTATCGAAACCATAGTGAGCGAAGAGAGATACATTGTGACGATAAACAGTGGTGTTGGTACCAGTCTTGTCATTGTATTCATAATCATACTTCAACTGTCCGTATACATTGTGCTTCTCTGCAAAAGTTCTATCGTAGTTGATAGAAGCATTCCAGACGCAACGGCGAATCCAGTTATTATTGTTAGCTCCCGTACCCATATTGGAGTCCGTACCCTGTATGGAAGACATGGTGGCATTTCCTGCAGCCACGACATCACCATTGGTAGGAACCTCGTAATAGCTGTAACGATAGGTTTTGGAATGGTCCTCATATACATTCGACCATGTATCATAACCTATCTGAGCCTGTGCACTCAATCCTTCCGTAATAGAAGAAAGGTCTTGATCTAACTGCAAATCAGCATAGAGAGCGCGCTGGTGATTCTTGTAATAAGCCGCACCTTGGCTTTGAGCCACAGGGTTATTGGTAGTATATACAGTGTTGCCACCCCAAACGGCATCAGATACTTTAACAGGGAATGCATTGGCAGGAATCTTATAAACCATGCTCCAAAGGTCAGCCTGGCTACCAGGCTGAGACTGCTCAGTCAACAAGCCGTACAAATGGGTATGCAACTTAGTCTTCAAGCCTAAGTCAATATCCATATTGGAGCGCAAGGTTCCACGAGTATATTTGTTCTGTGTGGAATAGCCATCATTCTGGAAGTTCTTGACGAATCCCTTGTTGGTCAACAACTGCACATTGGTATAGTAACGGAAATTACTGGTACCACCCTTAAACTCGACGTTGAAGCGATCGTTGTTGGAAACATTGCGGAAGGTTTCGTCAACCCAATTTACGTTAGGGTAGTAAAGAGGATTGGAACCATCCCTGTAAGCACCGATAACCTGGCTGCTATACACATCACCACCCTTCTGATTATGATAAGCCTCATTCACAGCAGAAGCATAAGTAGCGGCATCCACCATTTCTGGCTTGTTGGCCAAGAAAGAGAACACGTGGTCGTAAGAGAAAGTGATGGACTTGGTATTGTATTTACCATGCTTGGTCGTAATCAAAACTACGCCATTGGCACCCTTGTAACCATAAAGTGCAGTAGCCGCCGCATCTTTCAAAATCTGGATGTTCTCCACATCCTCAGCTACCACATTCTCGATGGCACGCTCCACTCCATCCACGATAAAAAGAGGGGTGCTGCCGCTGGAAGACTGTATGCCACGGATATAGAAAGTAGGATTCTGCGCATTGTAGAGACCTGCTCCGTCAAGGCTCACCAAACCAGAGCTAGAACCCAATATGTTATTACCGATGTTGCGTGCGCCACGCTTGTTGACATCCTTGTTGGTGATGACGCTGACGGCACCCGTAGATTGCTCGCGAGTAAAGGTGCGATTGGCACCTACATCGACAGTTTGATCCTTAAATGCCAGGGTGTCTATGATGTCCTGCTGCGCCATTGCTGGCAGGGTGGTACCTGCGAGCAATGTCAACATAAATATATTCTTTGTTTTCATATACGAATTCATTTTACTTAGTTTATCCCATGAGATTGTTACTCCCAACCGGGGTTTTGCACAAGACCATACTGCTTGTTGATTTCCACTTGTGGAATTGGGTCAAGCAACCACTTCTTCACCTCGTTGCTTTTTGGGTCTTTGTTCCAAAGATAACGGCTATTGCCCGTTATGTCCTTGACGAAACTCAAGAAGAACAAAGGCTGCTGGGATGATGGGTCGTTTTCACGATCGGAACCCACCCAAGCGGCATTGCGGCTCTCAAACACCTTTGCTTTCTGAATCAAACGGTACTGCATCAAACCATGGAGCTGCTTGGTCATCCAGTCGGTGCGCTTGTAACGTATCATATCGAACCAGTGTGCATCTGTAAGTCCCAACTCACGAACACGCTCATCGAGCAATTCCTCGATGAACTCATTAGAGGTTTCACCGTTGGCAAGAGCAACTGAAGCCTCAACTGCAGCGGCAGCTGTGGTTGCCGTATATCCCTTTGCCCCACGATAATCCTTGGAAGTCCAGTTCTTCGCTATGGTAGGAAGACCTACACGAGAACGAACTATATCGACCATCTTAACAGCCTTGGCTACATCCTTGGAGGAGCGCATTACAAGAGCTTCTGCATATTGCAGATAAAACTCTGGCAAGGACAAGGCCACCCATTGAGTAGGATAACGATAAGAATCGGCGGCATCGTCGCCAGGGTAAGCACCTGTTCCCAAGTAATATTTATTAAATCCATAACCAGAGCCAAACATGGTATTCTGCTGTGTCAAGACACCTGTTCCTCCATCATTTCCCTTATACCAAAGTTCCCAAGGATAGCCAGACATGGAAGCCGTTGTCCAGTCAAGGTTCAAATTCTGACCATTCACGATACACTCCTCATACAGACGAGGGTCACGTGTGAGAACCGTATTGATTTGGCGACCTCCTGAAGGGACGTCACCATCAACGAACATCGTGTGCAATGACTTCTTGTTACGGGTAATCTTACCTGTACGTGGGTTCGTCACGAAGTTGGTCACAGTGATAGTGGCATTTCCTTTATCATCATAGACCATAGTAGAATCAGGTTCCGTAGCCTGATTTGCATAGGTCTTCTTGGCAGCGTTGGTCCAATTGAAAGGCTCTCCATCACTCCAAGAGAACTTCTCCACATACTCCTGGGTTGGACAAAAAGCATTGCGTGGAACAGACTTAGAATACCAAGAGTGCCAGCAATAGCGTCCTGCCGTATTGATATCATTACCCTGCACGCGCACAGAATGCAAGATTTCGGTGGAGGCATTGAGGAAATATCCCTGGCGATAAGCCAGGCGATAGTAAGGTACCCTCTTATCGGCAGTGTTGGCGCTGCTTGGTACAGTTGCCTGAACCAACTGATATTTGCCATTTCGTGTCAATTCATCATAAAAAGCATCGCAGGCAGAGGCAAAAGCATCCCAACGCTCCTGATACTTGGAAGCATCTGTGTACATGACGAAGGGTTTCACGTCCTCTGATATGCCGTCATAGTAAGGTTTCCCATCCTTAGGATTGAGCATAGGAGAAGCTGCAAACTGAAGAATCTTGCACTTCAAAGCCATGGCACCAGCTTTTGTCCAACGACCATTCATGGTAGCAGGATTAGCGGTAATCCAAGGGAAAGCATTCTCTGCAATGGCCTTGTCGAGTTCGCCCACCATCCAGTTGACACACTCCTCTACCGTGTTGCGAGGGAACTGGCCAGACACCTCGCTCGTCTCCAAGGCATGATCCAAGATAGGGATACCACCATAGTGCTGGAAGGTATCAAAGAATGCCGAAACCATTAGGCAACGAGCCTCTGCCTTGAGTCGATCTTTCTCTTCTTGTGTCATATCCGTCTCTGGAGCACGATCGACATTAGCCAAGAAAATCTGTGCAGAACGGATAATCTTCCACTGGAACTCTTTGTCGTAAGAATAAAGAGGTCCGTCCAAACCGTCTGATCGACCAACGCTGGCTGTCAAAGAGCCAGTATAATACTTCTGATAAACAGCAGCACCATTCCAAAAGTCATGCCAACAATCGGTGAGGGCATCCATCTTTCCTGTATATGGGTTTGCTGTATGAGGAATGTTGGTTCCACCATTGTAATAAGGTAATCCATAGTATTGCTTCGAATAGATACCTACAAGAAACTGGCGGGTATATTCTGCATTTTGGAACACAGAGTCGATCGTAGCAGTAGAACTTGTCGCCTTGTCGAGGGATGCATCTCCCACAGCGATAGTATCAGTACAAGCTGTGAAGGCTGCACTGGCAAGCAACATGGCTACGGCAGTACGAAATAATATATTTTGTTTCATTGTTTCTTTGTTTATTTTGTTACATTACCTTTGATTAGAAGCCTACATTCAAGCTGATGGTGTAGGTACGCTGCAATGGGTAAGAAGGAGCATTGGATGCTCTTGTCTCAGGATCACCCCACTTGTAAGGAGTAAAGGTAAGGAGGTTGTAGCCGGAAAGGGTTACCTCACACTTGTTCATGCCAATCTTTTTGAAGACAGGATTGATGAAGTCGTATGATAACGATACAGTCTTCAGACGAAGATATTTCGCATCCTTCTCCCAAAGGTCAGAGCCTGCATAGTTCTGAACGGCATTCGACCATGTAGCACGTGGATAAAGTGCATCTTGTGACTCATTCACTCCTGGAGTCCAGGTATTGTTAACATGGTATAAAAGAAGTCCACCCTGGGTCGTATTGGATGAACAGTAGAATGGCTGACGGAACACATCGGTAATATAACGTGTCACATTCCAAGCACCAGTCAACTGAGCATTGAAAGTCAGGCGCTTATAGTTGAAACCAAGCGTCAGACCTGCCATGTACTCAGGATCATCCGTATAACCATTATCACGAGTCATATCGTTCTCATCTATCTTTCCATTCTTGTCCAAATCGACATACACGCAATCACCTGGCTGCAAGTTAGCAACCAACTGAGTTGGGAAAGGCTTACCAAAAGTCTGCTCATATTCTGCTTTTGTCTGCTCTCCCTCATAGTACTTCCAGAACTTATACATAGAGCGAGCACCAATACGATGTCCCTTTGCCAACATATAATCATTCTTCTGAGGAGCTTCCTTCATCTCGATGATTTCATTCTGATTGTAAGAGAGATTCAACTTACCCCAGAATCGGAAATCCTTGCCTATTTTGTCATTGTAACCCACAGAGAGTTCCCATCCCCAGGACTTCGTCTCTCCTGCGTTAGTATAAGGCATGGTAAAACCGATAGTTGATGGCACCGTAGCGTCACGCACCAAAATATCAGTACGATGCTCACGGTAATAATCAAAAGTGGTCTTCAAACGGTCGCCAATGAAATAGAGATCAAAACCATAGTCTTGCTTGAATGCTTTTTCCCAACCAATATTTGGGTTATTCTTGATGGACTCGTAAGCACCTGCTACGGCAGAGGTTCCTTGTACGGTACCAGACTGTGCATTACCAAAGAGATAACCATATGAGTCAGCCCAGTTTGTCATGTTGTTGGTTGTTCCATAGGAGCCAGTGATATATGGATCGGCAAGATACATGAATCGGATGGCATCAACTGTCTTATCGTTACCTACAAGACCCCAAGATGCACGAAGCTTGAAGAAAGAAGCAACCTTAGAGATAGGCTTCCAAAACTTCTCCTCGCTCAGAATCCATCCGATGGAACCTGCTGGGAACGTACCGAAACGACGACCAGGGGCAAAATTCTCCGAACCATTATAGCCCATATTGAACTCTGCCATATATCTATTAGCGTAATCATAGGTGATACGTCCTACAAGACCCACATAAGAACGAGGTACATCAGGATAGGAGGAACCAGAGTAATAATATTGCTTGGACTGGTTATAAAGCATCAATGCATTGACGGTATGCTTACCGAAAACACGAGAGTAATTAAAGCTACCCTCCAAATACCAGTCACGAGCCTTTCCCTGACTAGCCTTGTATCCAGGATCGGTATCGTTATCATTCTGACGATATACTATAAAAGGTGTACCATCGGCATTATAAATGAGTTGCTTTTCTCCATTGGCATCTAAAATGAATTTTCCTTCAGAATCCTTTTGATACTGAACCAAAGGATTATAAGTAGCTATACCACAATTACCTTGCTTGTTTACCGTAAAGGCTGAGTTGTAAGATCCCTTCACTTTGAAAGACAACCCCTTGGTGACAAAATCCAACTTCTGGTTAAGTACCAAGTCCATTTGAATCTTATTGATATTGGTTTGCATAAAACCATTACCGTAATATGCCATACCACCATTACCCAAGAAAGGAAGATTCAAACCATCTGTATAATCTGTAGTACAATAAACCATTTTACCATCCACGAGACCTGGGCTAGAGAAAGGAGTTGCATAATAAATCTGCTTAATCAAGCCTGCAGCTCCAGAACCAGTATATGGTTTATCAGCATTACTTACATTACCAGCCACATTAAAAGACAATGTTGTGGTCTTGGTTGCCTGCAAGTCAAGATTTGAGCGATAGTTGAAACGATGATACTGATAGCCATAGTTATAATTGCTATCAAACTCCTTGAACAAACCATCTTGAGAATAATAACCCGCAGAAATAAAATACTTCACACGCTCTGTACCACCAGAGATGTTCAGGTTGTGCTGCTGCTGGAGCGTCACATCCTTCATTATATAGTCGGCCCATCGAGTACTTGGAAAACGGATTGGGTCGGCTCCTGTGGCAAACTTATCGATAATATCGTCAGAGAAGCTCTTAGCGAAGGCATTACCCTTTATATAAGCATCCACAGATGCATACTTGCCATTCGCTACAGCCACATTGGCACTCTGCAAATAGTCGTTGTACGACATCTGATTATAGAAATTGGCATACTCTAAAGAAGAAGCCTGCTCTACCATCTTGGTAGGAGAAAGTGCTGTCCATGAAGTAGATACACTGATCTTCGCCTTACCCTGTGAACCACGCTTGGTAGTAATCAGGACAACACCATTGGCACCACGTACACCGAACACGGCAGTGGCAGAAGCATCCTTCAATACTGTAACACTCTCGATTTCATTTGGGTCAATATCTGCCATGGTTCGCTCCACACCATCCACCTGGATAAGAGGCTGCGAATCGCCCCAAGTAGCCTTACCACGAACGAAAATCTCTGCGGCATCGCTACCTGGCTCACCAGAATACTGTACGGTTGTCACACCCGAAAGCTGACCACCGAGCACGTTATTGACAGAACCTACGGAAGTGCGGACCAAATCCTCACTCTTCACGCTGGAGATGGCACCCGTCATGGTTACCTTCTTCTGCACACCATAGGCAACCACCTCAACGGTATTCAGAGAAACGGCACCAGAAGTCTTCATCTGAACTTTCATGCCTTCCTTGGCTGATACGATACTTTCGTCGTAACCAATATAGGTAATCTTGAGTTTCTGACCTGGCCTTACGTTGATACTGAAGTTACCATCCATATCGGTAATCGTACCTTGTGATGCACTTCCGCCAACGATCAGTACAGTCGCACCAATCACAGGTTCGCCAGTCTCATCGACCACCGTACCCTTGACAGCCTTTGCCTGCTGCACGTTCTGCACCTCAGCATGAGCCTGCCCCCCCACGTAAGGGTTGAGCATGAGCGCTGAGCATACCAATGCAAATGGCAACACAGACTTTTTCATCATTTTGTTTTGTTTGCTCATATTTTATAGGTTTTATATTCTTCCAATCCCCTATATACCCAAAAAGTCAATTTGCTTAATGACAACAACAATATTCATCTGATAGCATCAAATGCTATTGCAGAATGATTAGGAATTGCAAATAAGTTTCATCTTCCTTTAGGCAACCAATAGGTTCATCTTGTACAAGCTAATTAAGAATGCTCCTGTTTTTAGTCGATCACTAATCTTGTTTTTAGTCTATCACTAATTCATTTATAGTTGATCACTAATCCGTCTAAGCCCTTGATTTAGTTTATTCCTAACTTCGTTTAAGTCTTGTTTTAGAATTATTTTGGTTGCAAAAGTACAGAATCGGTTTATTTTACTACCTTAAATTTTGATTATTTACCCTATTTTTTTGATAACAAAACTAAAAAATTGAATTCAGTTCCTTAAAATTGCTTATATTATTATATATAAATAGGTATATAAGAAACAATAATCATAGAAAAATTCTGCAATTTGCCATTTTTTTAGTAACTTTGCAAAAGAAACAAGTTACAACTACCATTTATAACAAAAGGTCTATGCAGACAAGTAAATATTTGCTCGCCTCAGAACGGGATGCACAGTGGGGACTCACCATCAGCACGATCGGATATGAGGTGATAGAACCGCACGACAGCTATCCTACCAAGGGACATGCTGACGGCTACTATTTTGATATCAACAAAGGCAGAACGCTGGATGAATTTCAGTTGCTCTATCTGACAGAGGGCGAAGGCGTATTCCAGTCTGCCCACTGCCCAGAGACCGTCATCAAAGCTGGAGACATCTTCCTGTTGTTCCCTGGCGAATGGCATACCTACCACCCTACACAAGGAAAAGGATGGAAAAGTTATTGGATAGGATTCAAAGGAAGAAATATCGACGACCGAGTGAAGCATAAGTTTCTCTCACCAGAGAAGCCAATCTATCACGTGGGGTTTAGCAACGAAATCGTCAACCTATATGAGGAAGCACGATACATTGCTCAGGAGGAAGCTGCATACGCCCAGCAAACCTTGGCAGGTATCGCCAACCATCTCATCGGCCTGATGTACTCCTTGGAGCGTAATATTGAATTGAATAAAGATTCAAAGCATGTGGATATCATCAACAAGGCTCGTCTCCGCATACGTGAGTCGCTGGAAGGCAACCTCACCATTCAGGAGATTGCACAGGAACTCGGCATCAGCTATTCATCCTTCCGCAAACTCTTCAAGGAGCACACCGGTTTCGCACCTGCCCTTTACCAGCAGAATCTCAAACTGCAGAGGGCAAAGGAACTGCTTTCCACTACCGATGATAGCATCAAGGAGATAGCCTACCGCCTTAATTTCGAGTCGCCAGACTACTTCTCTTCAAAATTCAAGAGTCAGACGGGCATGAAGCCTTCAGATTTCAGAAACATGAACAGATAATTCAGAAAAACAGAACAGACTATATCAGAATCATCATAAAATACGTTACTAACATTTATCAACTCATAATTATCAAATGCTTATAGGCTGCTTGCAGAACTAAAGGTTCACAAGCAGCCTTGTCTTATTCCAGCCCATTGGATTATTCCCTTTTATCCATACACCCCTTTAAGCCTCCCATTCTATGATCCTTCTTTCATCACTTCCCCCAAAAACATCCATCACTTCCCCAATTTTATACTGCCGCCAAATATCAAGGGCTGAAAATCAAAATCCCTTGTTGCATTTCACGATTTAGGTCTATCTTTGCACCGAAAATTTCAAAAAAGACTTTGAAGTAACACATAAGGAACTTCGGAATCAACAGAAATTAAACTTAGAAATCAATAACATAAAATTAGACTTAAAAACCTAGCAAAATGGAACAAAAGAAATACTTCTTTGCAGTGGATTTAGGTGCCACCAGCGGAAGAACCATTATCGGTAGTTTATCAGATGGAAAGTTCAATCTGGAAGAACTGACACGTTTCGACAACCATCTCATCGAGACGGGCAATCACTTCTATTGGGACATCTATGCGCTCTATCTGGAAATCATCAAGGGTTTGAAACTCGTGGCTCAACGAGGCATCCATATCCAGAGCATCGGTATCGACACCTGGGGATGCGACTTCGTATATGTAGGCAAGGACGGAGCCATCCTCCGCAACCCTCTCGCCTATCGCGACCCACACACCGTGGGCATGATGGAGAAATACTTCGACGAGCAAATCAGCAAGGAAAAGGTATATGAAAAGACGGGCATCCAGTTCATGAACTTCAACTCCCTCTTCCAGATATACGCTATGCGCAAGGCTGGCAATGTGGCTTTGGAGAATGCAAACAAAATACTCTTTATTCCGGATGCGCTGAGCTATATGCTTACCGGTAACGCTATCTGCGAATATACTGTAGCCTCCACCTCGCAGATTCTCAATCCGATGACAGGCGACCTCGACCAGGATCTTGTTGAGAGTCTCGGACTGAAGCGCGAACAGTTTGGAGAAATGACAGCACCAGCTACCATCATCGGCACACTCACCGAGGAAGTACAGAAGATAACGGGCTTGAATGCAGTACCTGTCATCGCTGTAGCAGGGCATGATACTGCCAGCGCAGTAGCTGCCGTTCCTGCCAAGAATGAAAAGTTCGCTTACCTCAGTTCTGGCACTTGGAGCCTCATGGGTATAGAGACTCAGAAGGCTATCATCAATGAACATAGCTATGAACTCAACTTCACAAACGAAGGCGGTATCGAGGGCACTACCCGATTCCTCAAGAATATCTGTGGTATGTGGATCTACGAGCGTTGCCGTAAGGAATGGAAAGATGCGGCAGCTGCTAATAACAGTGACCAGACTTGTTTGGGACATGGCGAACTGATTGCTGAAGCAATGAAGCAGCCTGCCTTCCAGAGTATCATCAATCCTGACGATGCTGTCTTTGCCAACCCATCCAGCATGGTAGAGGCTATCAAGCAATATTGTGAAAAGACCGGTCAGCATGTACCTGAGAGCTACGGCGAGTTCTGCCGCTGCATCTTCGAAAGTCTTGCCCTCCGCTACCGTCAGGTATTCACATGGCTCAAGGAATTTGCAGATTTCGATATCAACGTGCTCCACATCATCGGTGGCGGTTCACTCAACCAATACCTCAACCAGTTTACTGCCAACAGTTGCGGAGTTACAGTACTTGCTGGTCCACAGGAAGGCACAGCTATCGGAAACATCATGCTGCAGGCAAAGGCTTCCGGCTTGGTAAAGGATATCTGGGAGATGCGACAAATCATCGCCAACTCTCTGGAATTGAAGAAATTCGAGCCACAGGACAAGAAGGCTTGGGATGCAGCTTACGAGAAGTTTTTAAAGGTAAAAGGGTAAAAAAGTAAAAGGGTAAAAAAAGTAAAAAGGTAAAGAAATAAACAATAAAAGATTAACAATATAAAACTTAAAGACAATTATGAAAGCAGATTTGATTTTGAAGAATTACGAGATTGCTAAAGAGCGCTATGCTGCTCTGGGTGTAGATACCGACAAGGCTATCGAGACATTGGAGAAAACTCCTATCTCTTTGCACTGCTGGCAGGCTGACGATGTAGTTGGTTTCGAGCGTGGCGAGGCTGCTTCTGGCGGTATCCAGAGTACAGGTAACTATCCTGGCAAGGCACGCAATATCGATGAGCTCCGACAGGACATCGAAAAAGTGAACTCTCTTCTGGCTGGTACTTTCCGTCTCAACCTCCACGAAATATATGGTGAGTTCGGGGGCAAGCAAATCGACCGTAACGAGGTAACCGTAGATCAGTTCACAGGTTGGATGCAGTGGGCAAAGGAGCAGAACATGAAGCTCGATTTCAACTCTACTTCTTTCTCTCACCCATTGAGTGGCAACCTCACTTTATCAAACCCAGACCCTGCTATCCGTGAGTTCTGGATTGAGCACACCAAGCGTTGCCGCCGTATCGCTGATGCAATGGGTAAGTTCCAGAACGATCCATGTATCATGAACATCTGGATACACGATGGCTCTAAGGATATCACTGTAGAGAAGGGACGCTATCGTGAGATTTTGAAGAACTCTCTTGATGAGATCTTGGCAGAGGAGTTGCCTAACATGAAGTCTTGTCTCGAAGCTAAACTCTTCGGTATTGGCTTGGAGGCTTATACCGTAGGTTCTCACGACTTCTACGCTGGCTACTGCGCTAAGAACAATGTGATGTACACTCTCGACACAGGTCACTATGAGCCAACAGAGAACGTATCAGATGCTGTTTCTGCACTCCTTCTCTTCGTACCAGAGTTGATGCTCCATGTATCTCGCCCAATGCACTGGGATTCAGACCACGTAACTCTCTTTGACGACAATACCCGCAATCTCTTCTCTGAGTTGGTTCGTGCCAATGCCCTCGACCGTGCTCACATCGGTCTCGACTACTTCGATGGTTCTATCAACCGTATCGGTGCTTACATCATCGGTGTACGTGCTGCCCAGAAGTCATTGTTGCAGGCATTCCTTGAGCCTCTCGACACCCTCCGCAAGTATGAGGATGAAGGCAAGCTCTTCCAGCGTCTTGCTCTCTTGGAAGAAGAGAAGACATTGCCACTCGGCGCTGTATATGACTACTTCAACTTGAAGAACAACATTCCTGTTGGTGAGGAATACATCGCTGACATTGAGAAGTACGAGGCTGAAGTTCTCGCTAACCGCAAGTAAGTGAAGAACGAAGAGTGAAGAACGAAGAATTCAATAGTCTTATGGTTAAAAAAGCATTTGAATTCTTCACTCTTCGTTCTTCACTCTTCACTTTAATTATACAATTATGGAAATATTAATAGGACTTTTAATCATAGC
>USJD01000040.1 GCA_900554835.1 uncultured Prevotella sp.
TTGCCACGAGGATGATTCCACCCATCTTCTTCAAGTACTGCTTACCCTTTTCCCAGGTATGGCGGCCTATCGCCTTCCAGGTAGGGAAGCGGTAAGGAGGCAGCTCCATCACGAATGGGGTATCTTCGCCCTTCACTACGAAACTGGCAAAGATGCGGCTCAATATCACGGCAAGGAAGATGCCGATGAGATAGAGCGATACCATGATGAGTGAACGGTATTGGATGGCAAAGAAAGTTCCGATGACCATGATGTAGATTGGCAGACGAGCCGAACAACTCATCAATGGCAAAATCAGCATCGTAATCAGACGGGAACGGTGACTCTCGATGGTTCTCGTTGCCATCACCGCAGGTACGTTGCATCCGAATCCCATAATCAGCGGAATGAAGGATTTGCCATGCAAGCCCATCTTGTGCATCAGTTTATCCATGATGAAGGCGGCACGAGCCATGTATCCCGAATCCTCCATATAAGAGATGAAGAAATACAGAATCAGAATCTGTGGCAGGAATACAATCACGGCACCTACACCACCAATCACACCATCTACCAGCATATCCTTCACCGGTCCATCCGGCATCGTGGTACTGATGAATTCTCCCAGCCATGCCACGCCGTCTTCAATCCATCCCTTAGGAATCTCACCTAACACGAAGGTGGCAGAGAACATGATGAACAGCAGGAGGATAAAGATAGGGAAGCCTACATATTTATTGGTCAGGATGCTATCGATGAGGTGGGTTACCTGATAGGTATCCTTTGCCTTGCCTGGTTCATAGCCTGCTTCCTGCAATGCTCCATGAATAAAACCATATTTGGCATCCATGATGGCGGTTTCACTATCTTCCAATGTCTCTTCCTTCACACGCTTGGCTGCCTCATCACGAGCTGCGAAGATTTCCTTGGCAGAGTTCAGATGACTTACGTATTCCTCGGCGTGCTTATCATTCTCCAACAACTTGATAGAAAGATATCGGGTAGAGTAGCGCTGACGGATGGAATCATCTGCCTTCAGATACTTCTGGATATGCTCGATACCATGTTCTATCTCATGTCCGTGGTTGATGTGGATATGGCGATAGTGAGCGCTGGAATCTTCCTTGCCTTCGTAGAGTTCGATGATGGTCTCGAAGAGTTTATCTACGCCTCGGCCATTGGTAAAGACGGTAGGAATCATCGAGATACCGAAGAGTTCGCCCAGTTTGTCGTAGTCGATGTTATCGCCACGCTTCTCGGTTTCATCAAACATATTGAGGGCGCAGACCATGCGGATGTGCATATCTATCAACTGGGTTGTGAGATAGAGGTTGCGTTCCAGATTACTGGTGTCTATTACATTGATGACAATATCCGGAGTGTGCTCGATGAGCTGCTTGCGCACATAGAGTTCTTCTGGTGAATAGGCAGAAAGAGAGTAGGTGCCTGGTAAATCTACAAGATTAAAGTGATAACCGTTAAAATCGGCTTCACCAACCTTGGCATCTACGGTTACACCACTATAGTTGCCCACACGTTCGTGAGCACCTGATGCGAAGTTGAACAATGATGTCTTACCGCAGTTAGGGTTACCCACCAAAGCTACGTTGATGACATGGTGCAAGCGCTCGGCTTCCTGTTCTGCTAAAGCCTCGTTTTCTGCAGAACTTTTTCTTTCTGCCACGAGCATCTTGTCGCCCAGCGCATTTTCGTCGCTATCGTTTGTATTGATAGTTTGTGAGTCAATTACTTGCTGTCTATCTTCTGCATCTGCATGATTCAGTTCTTTATTGTTTTTTGCCTCGTCAATAGAAACTACTTCTATGTGGTCAGCCTCACTATGTCTGAGTGATACCTCATAGCCCATGATTTTGTATTTCACCGGATCTTGCAGTGGAGCATTGAGGAGTACGTCCACTTTTTTCCCTTTGATAAAACCCATCTCGATGACTCTCTTGCGGAAGCCACCGTGACCGGAAACTTTGACGATGACGCCACTTTCTCCTGTTTTGAGTTCTGATAATTTCATCGTATATTCATTTTATAATTCTTAGATTGTGTCTTTTCTTTGACGAAAAGTCATCCTCATCTTTGTTTATTTTTCTTTTTCTCTTTTCGTTTGCAAAATTACTAATAATTATTTCAACTCAGTTGTAAACATGTCATTAAATAAAAAAAATACCAAGAAATGATGAGAGTATCATCAATTCTTGGTATTCTTATCATTATTTCTGATGATGTGTACCCCTTATACCTTATTATATATATAAGAGCATCACCATTTCTTGTGATTACAAGTTTCTGCCGTGGCAGTTCTTGAACTTCTTGCCGCTGCCGCATGGACATGGATCGTTTGGACGAGGCATGCGCTCTGCACGGTAAGGAGTGCGGTTTGCCTGACTTGCGCCTTCACGAGTGTCTTGGTTGGCTGCAGCCTGTTGAGCAGCACGCTCTGCACGTTCACGCTCTTCGTCAATGTCAACCTTAGACTCTACATAGTTCTGCTGTGTAGGCTGTTCAGGAGCAGCCTCTTGTACAGGCTGTTGTTCCATCACAGGAATCTGACCACGCATCAGGATGCTTGAAATACGATCGTACATCTCGTTGATCATTGCGTCCCAGATCTTGGCACTCTCCAGTTTGTAGATCAACAATGGATCCTTCTGCTCGTAGCTGGCGTTCTGTACAGAGTGACGGAGTTCGTCCAGTTTGCGGAGATTCTCTTTCCAGTCATCATCAATGATATGGAGCAAGACGCTCTTCTCGAATTCCTTCACAACACTCTTAGCCTCAGACTCGTAAGCTTCCTTGAGGTTGCATGGAATCTGGTACATACGCTTACCATCTGTCAATGGCACCATGATGCGCTCGTACATTGCACCCTGGTCTTCAAATACTTGCTTGATGATAGGGAATGCAGTAGCCTGAATGCGGTCTGTCTTGCGCTTGAAAGATGCCATTGCCTCCTGGAATGCACGCTCTGCCAAATCTTCACGTCTGCCAGATTCGTATTCTTCCTCGGTAAATGGAATCTCCATAGCCAGAACCTTGAGGAACTCTTCCTTTGCACCATCGAAATCATTGTTATTGATGATATTCAAGCAGCGGTCCCAAATAATGTTGGTGATATCCATGCCGATACGCTCACCCATCAAGGCGTGACGACGCTTTTCATAGATAACGGTACGCTGACGGTTCATCACGTCATCATACTCCAGGAGGTGCTTACGGATACCGAAGTTGTTTTCCTCAACCTTGCGCTGGGCACGCTCGATGCTCTTGCTGATCATAGGACTCTCGATACGCTCGCCATCCTCGAAACCAAGACGGTCCATTACCTTTGCAATACGTTCAGAAGCAAACAGACGCATCAGCTTATCTTCCAATGATACATAGAATACTGATGAACCTGGGTCACCCTGACGACCTGCACGACCACGGAGCTGACGGTCAACACGACGGCTCTCATGACGTTCTGTACCGATGATAGCAAGACCACCAGCAGCCTTTACTTCTGGAGTCAACTTGATATCGGTACCACGACCTGCCATGTTGGTAGCGATGGTTACGGCACCCTTGCCATTTGTAGAGCGACCTGCTTCGGCAACAATCTGAGCCTCCTGCTGGTGCAACTTAGCGTTCAACACGTTATGAGGAATGTTGCGCATCTTCAGCATCTTGCTCAGCAACTCTGAGATTTCTACAGATGTTGTACCTACCAAGACAGGGCGACCAGCATTGCGCATTTCTTCAATCTCATCGATGACGGCACGATACTTCTCACGGGCAGTCTTATAGACGCGGTCATCCAAGTCGTGACGTGCAATAGGGCGGTTGGTAGGAATCTCAACTACGTCGAGTTTGTAAATATCCCAGAACTCACCAGCTTCTGTACTTGCAGTACCGGTCATACCAGAGAGCTTATGGTACATACGGAAATAGTTCTGGAGTGTAATAGTTGCGAAAGTCTGAGTAGCAGCCTCAACCCTTACATGTTCCTTAGCTTCAATAGCCTGGTGCAAGCCATCGCTCCAGCGACGACCTTCCATGATACGACCAGTCTGCTCATCGACAATCTTTACTTCGCCATCCATGACAACATATTCGTCGTCCTTATTAAACATGGTATAAGCTTTCAGCAACTGCTGAAGTGTGTGAACTCGTTCACTCTGTACACCATAGTGTGCCAACATCTCGTCTTTCTTGTCGAGACGCTCCTGGTCAGAGATGTCTGTGCGAGCTTCCAACTCACTCATTTCTGTAGTGATATCAGGCAATACGAAAAGTTCCTTATCGTTAACCTGTTTTGCCAACCAGTCTGTACCCTTGTCGGTGAGGTCGGCTGAATTCAATTTCTCATCTACCACGAAATACAAAGGCTCTACAGCCTTAGGCATCTCACGGTTGTTGTTAGCCATGTAGTATTCCTCGGTCTTCAACAAACCAGCCTTGATACCTTCCTCAGAAAGGTACTTGATCAATGGCTTATTCTTAGGCAATGCCTTGAATGAACGGTAAAGAGCCAAGAAACCTGCCTCAAGTATTTCCTGATTTTTGGTCTTTTGTCCTTCGCTAATCTTCTGCTTAGCTTCAGCGAGCAATTCTGTTGCCTGTTTGCGCTGTACTTCATAGAGGCGTTCTACCAATGGCTGGTATTCCTCAAACATCTGATCGTCACCCTTAGGGATTGGACCGGAAATGATAAGTGGGGTACGGGCATCGTCAATCAAAACGGAGTCAACCTCATCGACGATGGCATAGTTGTGCTGGCGCTGTACCAAGTCTGCAGGACTTGTTGCCATATTGTCGCGCAAATAGTCGAAACCAAACTCATTGTTTGTACCAAAGGTGATATCTGCCAAATATGCTTTGCGACGCTCGTCAGAATTAGGACGATGCTTGTCGATGCAATCTACAGAAAGACCATTGAACATATAGAGAGGTCCCATCCACTCAGAGTCACGCTTTGCCAAGTAATCATTGACAGTAACGACATGTACACCATTGCCAGTTAAGGCATTCAGGAATACAGGACAGGTACCAACGAGTGTCTTACCCTCACCGGTAGCCATCTCGGCAATCTTACCTTGATGCAAAACGACACCACCGAAGAGCTGAACATCGTAGTGAACCATTTCCCATTTCAGGTCGTTACCACCTGCTGTCCAATGGTTGTGATAGATAGCCTTATCTCCATCAATGGTGATGAAGTCATTCTTAGGGTCTGCTGCCAACTCACGGTCAAAATCAGTAGCTGTAACGATGGTCTCCTCGTTTTCTGCAAAACGGCGAGCTGTATCCTCTACAATACTGAATGCAGTAGGGAGCACTTCATTGAGGGCAATCTCATATTTATCAAGTGCTTCTTTCTCCAACTTATCAATCTGGTTGAAGATACCTTCACGTTCGTCAATAGGAGTTTCTTCTATCTTAGCCTTGAGTTCTGCTATCTTAGCTTTCTCCTCGTTGGCATACTCCTGTACATACTTCTGGATTTCTTTTGTCTTAGCACGAAGCTCGTCATTGCTCAAGGCCTTGATATTAGGATATTCTGCCTTGATTTTCTCTACGATTGGCTGAATCAACTTCATGTCGCGAGTTGATTTGTTGCCAAACAATGACTGAAGAATTTTGTTAAAGTTCATTGTTATATTTATTTTTTTGTTATTCGAAATTTATCGGGAGTAATTGAAAATAAAGGAGTTATGAGTCATTTGACAAGTACTTGTCGCACTCTTTTTCTCTATTTCTTTCTCCACATTATATTTATTGTCTGCAAATTTACAAAAAATATCTGTAAATCAGCAATGTTTTGTTAATTAATGCTCGTTTGCAAGTGATATTTGTGAGATTCTGTCCTTATATGACTTGCAATGGGATTAAAAACAATCAGGTCCTCGAATAACAATACTACCATAAGGAGCCTTGTATTTATGCTCCAGAATAGGGTGGAAATAAATATTAAAATGAATGTCTGTCAGAATGTCAGAAGTATCTGCAGTTAATGAAGCAGATACTGAGTGAAACTGAGGTCTTGAATGGTTTTCATCAGAGGCTTCTTTAATAGCCTTGATGACGTAGAGAATGTCTTCCTCTAATGCCTTCGCCTCAGGTTGCTGGATAAATTCGTCATAGGATATATCTGTCAGCGCAAACTTCAGTGCCTGCTGATAAGTCTGCGCTTCCATGCCTGTTGCCGCTAAGACAACCAGGAGGGCGGTAATATATCTGTTGACAATCATAAATCCTAATTTATTTTATTTATTTGTTTAATTGCTTTTTCTGTTTACTGAGATCATATACAACTGATCTTATGACATATCTCATCAGCAAAGATAATGCCAAAATTTCCATTCCGTCTGCGTAGTGCTGCCAGATTTGCATAAAGAGGGAGATGAAAAGAAGTATTCCCCATACATTATAGTACCAATATATTTTACCTTTATACAGTTTTCTGCAGGTTTTCCATGCAAAGATGAGATTGAGTGGATTCAATATCAAAATCTGGAAATTGATCTGAACGGTAGGGTGCTCAGAGAACATCATCGCCAGAAGGATAAATCCTGGAATACCTGTAAGTATCAGTAGGGTCATATCTAACCACCAGAAGTTCTTTCGCTTGAAGACTTCTAAGATGGATAACGAGAATATGACTGCGCCCAAAGCGAGTGCTACTCTGAAAGGTGTGATGCTTTCGCTTTCTGTTGCGTGGTCTGCTTGTACCGGTATCAGGTAGAATGTACTATCTACTAATTTGATATATCTTGTTTTAGTTGGATATACTTCTGCCATCGTTTTTTGAACGGTAGTGTCCTTTCTCGCTTCTGTAGCAAAGTCCTTACTGAGGTTTTCAGGCAGGAACTCCCATTCTTGTTTACTGATAGGGCGGTCTGCCATGAATCCTAAAAGTAAATCATTCCCGAATCTGGCCCATTTGTGATTCCCGTTCAGGCGATGGATTTCTTTTCGGTAGGTTGATTGGGCATCAACGTCCTTGAAGTCTGTAGTATGTTGCCCGAGATTTCTGATAATCATATCACGGGCTCTGGTAGTACAGTTGTCAAAGAAGAAATTGTAGCGGTAAGTGCGATTTTCTTCTTTATTATTCTCGTCAATAGCAGAGAGAATCTTTATCTTCTCCTCTCTGGTGAGTGCCAGTCTTTGTTGTCTTACCCATCTTCCTTCGCTTGAATATTCTGCTATGAAATGCTCCATAGGGAATATACCTATCTGATAGTCGGTCATGCCGAATACAAACCGGAGAATGAAAAAGTCCTGCTTAAAGGAGAACATTCCCCAGTTGACTGCCAAGTCTGTGCCGTGGACATGATCTTCGATGCGAAGGGCGGTGTGTCCATAGTATGACCATACTTCTTGTCCTGGTCCGCAAGTCAGGAGAGATATATCTACAGAGTCGAGCCAAGCTTGTGACTCTGGGGATGACATATAGTTTCTCTCAGAATTTTCATTCGGTTTGTTTTCCTGAAAATCCTGTGCGTTAGCCAAACTCGTTAAATTGATTAACAAAACGGCTAAAAAAGCTCTAAAAATATACTTAAATCGTTTCACGATGCAAAAATACCTTATTATTTTCAATTATCCTTCTTTTTTCTAATTTTTTTTTAATACTTTTGCACTCTGAATATAAATTTGAATGATAATTATCAATGAGAAAGCTTATTTTAGCTACCCTTTTGTTGGGTACAGTTATTTCGGTTAATGCCCAAAGTGGTACTAATTCTCCATACAGCCAGTATGGTCTTGGCGTGTTGTCAGACCAGACTTCTGGTTTCAATCGTGGTATGAATGGCGTTGGTCTCGGTTTTCATGAGCATAACCAAATCAACTATTTGAACCCTGCCTCATATTCAGCTATTGATTCCTTATCTTTTATTTTTGATGCTGGTATCTCTGGTCAGATTACCAATTTTGAAGAGAATGGAGTCAAGAAGAATGCCAATAATGCTAACTTTGAATATGTGGTTGCCGGTTTTAGAGTTGCCAAGCATTTAGGTGTTAGCTTTGGTGTGCTGCCTTTTACTAATGTAGGTTATAACTATACTTCTACAGAAAAAGTAGGCTCACAGTTTGATGATGCTACTTATACCAATACTTATAATGGTGAGGGTGGACTTCATCAGGTTTATCTCGGTGCCGGTTGGGCTCCGGTCAAGGGTTTGGCTATAGGTGCTAATGTGGCATATATTTGGGGTGATTATAATAAGTATGTTTCCAATGCTTATAGCAACTCCAATTACAATACGTTGATTCGTACTTATTCTACTCAGGTCAACAGCTATAAGTTGGATTTTGGTATTCAATATACAGCCAAGCTCTCCAAGAAGGATTGGGCAACAATCGGTGCAACCTATTCGCCAGGACATAATCTTGGTGCAGCTGCCGACATGAATATTATATCTAATAATTCTCAGACAAATGCATCGGATACAGCCTGTTTCTCTATTGATAAAGCATTTGAACTGCCTCACATGTATGGTGTGGGTTTGATGTGGAATCATAATGATCAGTGGAAAATAGGATTTGATTATACCTTGCAAAAGTGGGGTAGTCTCGAATATCCTCGAAGATATGTAAATGTCAATGACAAGAATCATGTCCTTGATGTGGATGGTGCTTACTCAGACCGCAGTAAGTTCAATTTGGGTATGCAGTATTGCTATGGAGAATATAACCGTCATTTCTTCAAGCGTTTGAGATATCGTGCCGGTGTCAGCTATGCAACTTCATATTATAAGGTAAATGGTATTGATGGACCTAAGGAAATCTCTGTCAGTGCTGGTTTCGGTATTCCAATTATGAACAATTATAACCACCGTTCTTTCCTCAATATTAGTGGACAGTGGGTGAAGAGTTCTGCAAAGGATTTAATTAAGGAAAATACTTTCCGCTTGAATATAGGCTTTACTTTCAATGAAGAGTGGTTTAGAAAGTGGAGAATGAAGTAATATATATATAATAATGTATAAGATAAAAAGCACTTTTTTAGGATTATTGATGTTCATTTGTTTGGTGGCTTGCCAAGAACAAGTGGAACATACTGCACCTGCAATCTTGGCGCGTGACTCTGTTGCCATGATGACTTCGTATGGTGTTAATACGCTCATCAGTGATTCGGGTGTGATGAAATATCGTATTGTTACGGAAAGGTGGGAAGTGAATACCAGTAAGAATCCTTCTCGATGGATTTTTGAAAAGGGTATTTTGCTGGAACAATTCGATGAGAAGTTTCATGTGAATAGTTATATTCAGAGTGATACTGCTTATTATTATGACCAGCAGAAGATATGGAAACTTTATGGAAGAGTCCGTATCTTAACTAAAGATGGATTGAAATTTACAAGTGAGCAACTCACTTGGGATCAAAATAAGCATGAGCTTTCGAGCAATGTCTTCAGTAAATTAGTTACCCCTGAACGTACCCTGCAAGGGTCACATTTCTGGAGTGACGAGAAAATGACGCGTTATTTTGTTAGTAATTCTAAAGGTAGCTTTGAAAAGGGTGATGTGGCTGGTACACAGAGTGATACCATCTCTTCTCAGCCAGATTCTGTAAAGCAGAATTTACGTCCGCAAGCTACTCCGCGAAGTGCAACAAAATCGATTCCGCTTATGCATTAATATTGAATAAAAAGAAAATGGAAGAAGTAGGGATTAGTCTCATAATTGGAATCTTGGTGACAATGGTTTTTTCTGCCTTTTTCAGTGGTATGGAAATAGCCTTTGTTTCATCCAATCGTATGTTGGCAGAGATGGATAAAGAAAAAAACGGATTTACACAGCGTATTATTTCTTTGTTTTACTCTCATCCTAATGGTTTTGTCAGTACCATGCTTGTTGGTAATAATATTGCCTTGGTTGTGTATGGTATTCTGATAGCCCGACTCTTTGATAATACGATTTTCAGTGGTTTGGATGATGGGCTGAAGGTTTCTGCTGATACGATTTTATCTACATTAATCGTGCTTTTCACGGGTGAGTTTTTGCCTAAGACTCTTTTCAAGTCCAATCCTAATAGATTGTTGTCTCTTTTCAGTCCTTTAGCTTACTTGTGTTATGTTGTCCTTTGGCCTATCAGTAAGTTCAGTACTTTTTTGAGCAAGATTCTGTTGAAGATTCTTGGCGTTAAAATGGACGATGAGACTGGGGATGAAGGATTCTCTAAAGTGGATTTGGACTATCTTGTCCAATCCAGTATAGACAATGCGGAAAAGGATTCTGATATTAATGATGAGGTCAAGATTTTCCAGAACGCTTTGGATTTCTCGGATACCAAAGTAAGGGATTGTATGGTTCCTCGTACTGAAATTCAGGCGGTTGGCCTGGATGCAACGCTTGAGGACCTGCGTCAGAAATTCGTGGAGAGTGGTAATTCTAAGATTGTGGTTTATAAGGATGATATAGATCATGTAGAAGGTTATATTCATAGTTCTGAGTTATTCCGCAATCCTAAGAAATGGCAAGATCATATTCGCACGATGCCTTTTGTTCCTGAGACGATGCAGGCGCAAAAGTTGATGCAGATCTTCCTTCAACAGAAGAAGACATTGGGTGTTGTCGTAGATGAATTCGGTGGCACCAGTGGACTGGTCAGTTTGGAGGATATCGTAGAGGAAATCTTTGGTGATATTGAGGATGAACATGATTCTGCGAAATATGTTGCCAAGCAGACTCCTGAGGGTGACTACCTGTTGTCTGCCCGTCTGGAAATTGATAAGGTAAACGAGATGTTTGATTTAGACTTGCCGGAAAGTGATGAATACATGACTGTCGGAGGCTTGATACTTCATGAATATCAGAGTTTTCCAAAGTTGAATGAAGTTATCAAAATCGGTAAGTTTGAGTTTAAAATCATAAAATCAACCTCTCGAAAAATAGAATTAGTTCACTTGCATTTGTTGAAGTAAATACCTAAAAATATGTAAAAAAGCACTTGTCGTTTGCGATAAGTGCTTTTTTTCTTGCTATTTTTTACTCTTTTTGGCATGTATGTCCAAAAAAGACATTAAAAAATTCCCTTATTTCCGATTTTCTTTGTATTTTTGCAAACAATTGGCTAAAGTCTTCCCTTGCTTTCATTGAATTGAAGCTGGGTTGTGGAAAGAAAAGCCTATATAACTATAGAAAATAAACAAAAAATAAAAATAAAATTAAAACGTAATGGCAGCATTAGGAACAATTAGAAAAAGAGGCGTCATTCTGGTTTGCATTATCAGTTTCGGTCTCTTCGCCTTCATTGCTGAAGAAGCTTTCCGTTCTTGTGATTCTGCGAAGAACAACGAACGTCAGCAGATTGGTGAGGTATTTGGCGAAAAAATTAGTGTACAGGAGTTCCAGAAGCTCGTAGATGAGTACACAGAAGTAATTAAAATGCAACAGGGACAGGACAATCTCCCTGAGGAGCAGATGAACCAAGTCAAGGATATGGTTTGGAATTCATACATCCAGAACAAGATTGTTGCTCACGAGGCAGAGAAGTTGGGTCTCACAGTTACTGATGCAGAGCTTCAGGATATCTTGAAGACAGGTACTAGCCCAATGTTGGCTCAGACTCCTTTTGTTAATCAGCAGACAGGTCGCTTTGATGTTTCTGCATTGCAGAAGTTCTTGGCTGATTATAAGGCTCAGAAGGCTAATCCATCTGCAAATGCTCAGATGATGGATCAATACACTAAGATTTACAACTATTGGTCATTCATCGAGAAGACTCTCCGTCAGCAGACTTTGGCTCAAAAGTATCAGTCTTTGCTCGCACACTGTTTCCTTTCAAATCCTGTAGAGGCTAAGATGGCTTTCAAGGAGGAAAACGAGGAGAGTAAGATTCAGTTGGCTGCTTTCCCTTATTCTGATATTCAGGATGACAAGGTGAAGGTTGTTGAGAGCGACTTGAAGGCTAAGTATGATGAGATGAAGGCTCGTTTCAAGCAGCCTGTTGAGAGCCGTGATATCAAGTTCGTTGATATTCAGGTTCAGGCTTCTCAGGCAGACCGCGCTGCTCTTAACAAGGAATTTGCAGGTTTCCAGACTCAGTTAGCTGCTGCAGCTGATCCTACAGAGGTCGTTCGCAAGTCTGCATCTACAGTTGCTTACTTGGGTATTCCTGTTGGTAAGGATGCTTTCCCTTCAGATATCGCAGCTACTCTTGATTCTATGGCTGTTGGTGCTACTACTGCAGTGAAGGCTAATACTGCTGACAATACTTTGAATATTGTCAAGTTGGTTAACAAGCAGCAGTTGCCTGATTCTATCCAGTATCGTGTGATTCAGGTAGCCGCAGCTTCTGTTGCAGAAGCTAAGACAAAGGCTGATTCTATCCAGGGTGCTATTTCTGGTGGTGCTGATTTCGAGGCTATCGCTAAGAAGTATGGCCAGACAGGTGAAAAGGCATGGATGACAACTCGTCAGTATGAGTTTGCTCAGTCTATGGATAAGGACAATAAGGCATTCATCAACGCTTTGAATACTCAGGCAGTAAATGCTACTTCTCAGTTGCAGTTAGGACAGGGTTATGTAATCCTTCAGATTTGCGACCGTAAGGCTATGATCGAGAAATATACAGCTGCTGTCATCAAGAAGAATGTTGATTTCTCTCAGGATACTTATCGTACTGCTTACAACAAGTTCTCAAGTTTTGTCAGCGCCAACCAGACTGCTGATGAGATTGTGAAGAATGCTGCAAAGAGCGGTTATAAGGTTCAGGATTTGAAGGATATTACAACAGCTACTCACTATGTAGCAAACATTCATTCTACTCGTGAGGCTCTCAAGTGGATTTTTGAGGCTAAAGAGGGTTCTGTGTCTCCTATGTATGAGTGCGGTAACAACGATCACCTTTTGGTTGTAGTACTTGATAAGATTAATCGTATTGGTTTCCGTGGCTTGGATGATCCTCAGGTAAAGGAGATGGTTAAGGCTGAGGTAATCAAGGACAAGAAGGCAGAGATGATTGAAGCTAAACTGAATGGTGTTAAGAATATCGCTGCAGCTAAGTCTAAGGGTGCTAAGGTTTCTGAGGTTAATCAGATTACTTTCGCAGCTCCTGTATTTGTAGCTTCTGCTGGTGCAAGCGAACCTGCTCTTTCTGGTGCTGTTTCTGCTACTAAGAAGGGTGTATTCTCTGCTCATCCAGTAAAGGGTAATGCTGGTGTATATCTCTTCTTGGTTACTAATAAGTCTAACAGACCTGTTAAGTTTGATGAAAAGGCACAGGAGCAGAAATGCCGTCAGAAGTCTATGCAGTATGCTGGTAACTTCATGAACGAGCTTTATCTCAATGCAAATGTCGTTGATAACAGATATCTCTTCTTCTAAGTAAAAGAGAAATTCATATAAAACAAAAAGAGCGTGGCTTCATTTCGAAGTCACGCTCTTTTGTTTTTATATATCTTATGATATGTGATATAGTTTATCCTCGACTCCACCAATGCTTTTTCTTGGGTGGTTCTTGGCTCGCTCCCATGCTTTCCTTGATGATGCTTCTATAGCTCTTTCCCTGGCTTATTATCTGGTAAATTTGTCCCCAGTCGGGAAGTCCGCCTATATTTCTGTCATCAATGAAATAGTCAGCTTTCAGTTTTCTTGAGAAGTGATTGTTGTTTTCAAAACGTTCTTCTGGATAGTCCTTGTTAACTGCCCAGAATTCTACTCCTCTCTCTTTGCACCAGTCAACTGCTTCCTGCAAGAGTTGTCCTTCACGGACACTCCACAGGATTAAGCGGTGATGGTCTCTAATCAACATTTTTAAGGTTTCGATGGCAAATGGTATCTCGGTACCAATCTTTGGGTATTCATGAGTTACAATTGTGCCATCGAAATCAACTGCAATAGTTGCCATTCTTTACATTTATTTCTTTACGCTGTCGTCATTGATGTCGCCATAATGACTCTTGCTGTAATTACCATAGCTACCATATGCACCATAGCTTCCATAGCCGTAGCTCTTGTAGCCATATTTTCCCTTGCTGCCGTACATACCGTAGTTACCATACTTTCCGTACTTTCCGTACTTTCCGTATCCGTAATAGTAACCATACTTCTTCTTAGACAGGTCAACGCCATTGAGAACAATACTCATATTAGGCAATTTCTTCTCCATGCTCAAGCTGTTGATGAGACCAAAACTTGCCTTCTGGGTGAAGTCTGCACGACAAACATAAACAGTAGCATTTGAGATTCGGCCCAATGCCAATGTGTCTGTTACAAGACCTACAGGAGCTGTATCGAGCAAGATATAATCATAGTGATCTTTCAAGTGCTCTATGGTTTGTTCGAGGCTTTCTCTTGTTACCAATTCACCTGGGTTAGGAGGTACAGGACCTGCCATGAGGATGTCCAAATTGTCATTAATACCAGATGGGTTAATCTGTTCTTTTACGTCGCTCCAGTTTACTTCGTCTTTTATGAGCAAATTAGTAATGCCATGGTGATGATCGTCAATCTCGAACAATTCAGCCAGACGAGGCTTACGGATATCCAGACCTACTAAAACAACCTTCTTGCCAAGGAGTGCGAAACTGATTGCCACATTGGAAGCAATGAAAGTTTTACCCTCACCAGATGTAGTAGAAGTAAACATAATCACTTTGTCATGTTGCTTGAGTAAAAACTGCAAGTTAGTACGTAAACTACGGAAAATTTCCTCCATTAAGTTGTTCTTATTCTCATGTACTACGATATCAGCTTTGGTCTTAGCTCGTTCACTTGCGATGGCTACATCAGCGATGATAGGCAAGTTTGTCAATTTTGCAACATCGTTATGTCCCTCAATCTTGTAGCGGAAGAATTCCAAGAGGAAGAGGATACCTGCAGGAATTGCCAAACCAAGAATCAATGCAATCAGCATAATCATAGAATTCTTAGGAGTTACCTTACCTGCAAACACAGGGTTGTCGATAAGCTTACCTTTATCTGCTGTAGCTGCTAATGAAATAGAGTTTTCCTCACGCTTCTGGAGCAACATCAAATACAAGCCTGATTTTACTTCCTGCTGGCGACCAATCTGGGTCAACATTCGTTCTTGTTCTGGAGTATTGTTGATTTGTCCTTCATACTTGCCTGCTTGAGCTGCAATACTGTTGCGTTGAATTTTCAAACCAGCACGGGCTTGTGTCATTGCACGCTTGATAGATGAATTCAAGTCGTCCAATTGGGCTGTCAATGGTGTTACTGTAGGCGAATTCTCACTTGCACTGTGGAGTAACTGATTGCGCTGCAAGGCAATTCTGTTATATTCGTTGATGAGGGAAGTAGCACTTGCATCAGACAGACCTACATTTGATGGGATAGGCTGGTGACGGTTGCTTGGCTCATTCATGTACTTAGTCAATTCATCCAACAGAGCCACCTGTGTATTGGCTTCGTTCAACTTCTGGGCATATTGGTCTGCGTTTGCAACAGCCTGAGATGCATTCATCTTCAACTCAACCATATTGTTACGCTTCTTGTAATTTTCCAATTGTCCTTCTGTATTACCCAATTCTGTGTTGATTTTTTCCAATCGCTGATTGATAAACTGCTCGGTGCGTACTGCAATTTCGTTTTTGTCTTCGTTGGCTTGTCTGTTATATACGATAGCCAACTGCTTCAGATAATCAATAGCTCTTTGTGGAATCTCATCGTTCAGCACCAAATCAACAATGGTCGTAGTTTTAGAGGTCTGTGCTACGTTCAGGCTTCCTACATATTTGCCTGCAGCTATCTCTGGAGCAATCATGGTAGCTTTGAGAGATTCACCATCTCTCAACATATAGTTGCCGTTTAGTGTGAATTTTACCATGCCTACTCTTGTACCGATAGTAGCAGGAAGTGCTGAGAATGTCTTGTCTATATTGACAGCTTCAGGGTTGAATGAGTTGTTATCTATCGGAACATAGTAAGAGCCTGTTACATGATAGTTTCTACCTTCTCTTGTAATCTTGAAGTTCATCGGTGCATTCAGTTTCTTCAAATGCTCCAAGTCCATATCAATGTTCACTTCCTGATCACCATAAAGAACATGGTCTTTCAACTTGCCTTCATGTCTGTAATTCACATAAAGTTTCAAGTCATAGACAGCTTGTTGAGCCAGGGTTCTGGACTTCAAAATTTCCATCTCGTTATCAATACCATTGGAGTTTGATATGATACCCAAGTTTGTGGCACTCTGGATAGAATTACCACCTCTGCGGCTTCCTGAGCCTTCGTCATCCTTGATCAAGAGTTTGGCTGCAGATTGGTATATTGGCGTTGCATAGCGCAAATATATGTGGGCTGCACCCATGCAGATGATAAGGGAGAGTACAAACCACTTCCAGTTGAGTATGAGAACCGTGTAGATAGTGGCAAAGTCAAAACTTGACTTTTCCTCGTTCTCCTGGATACTCTCCATTTCTAAGTTCTTGTTTTCTTCCATTATTCAAATGTCGTTTTTTGTTATATTATATTATATGTATATTCTCTTCTTATACAATTTGCTTATTTAGTAGTGGCCAATTCCATCAAATATTGTCCATAACCATTTTTTAGCATTGGTTTGGCTAATTTCTTGAGTTGTTCAGCGTTAATCCATCCCTGTTTGAATGCAATTTCTTCCAAGCAAGCAACTTTCAATCCCTGACGCTTTTCGATGACCTCAATAAAGGTGCTGGCTTCTGAAAGGCTATCATGCGTTCCTGTATCGAGCCAGGCAAATCCACGCTGTAAAGTCCTTACCTTAAGTACCTTTTGTTTAAGATATTCTTGGTTCACGGTGGTTATTTCCAGTTCTCCACGAGCACTTGGCTTAATGTTCTTGGCGATTTCTACTACGCTGTTAGGATAGAAATACAGCCCAACTACAGCATAATTGCTCTTAGGCTCAGCAGGCTTTTCTTCAATGCTGAGGCAGTTGCCTTCTTTGTCAAATTCTGCAACTCCATATCTTTCTGGGTCGTTCACATAGTAGCCGAAAACACTGGCCAGACCATTTTCAGCTGCCTTAACACTATCTTTGAGAAGGCCTGTAAATCCTGCACCATAGAAAATATTGTCTCCTAAAACCAGGCAGACATTATCTTTTCCAATAAATTTTTCACCAATGATGAAAGCTTGAGCCAATCCGTCTGGGGAAGGTTGTTCTGCATATTCGAAATGAATGCCAAGTTCACTTCCGTCACCTAATAATCTGCGGAACCCAGGTAAGTCGAATGGGGTGGAGATAATCAGGATTTCCTTGATACCGGCAAGCATCAAGACTGAAATCGGATAGTAAATCATCGGTTTGTCAAAAATCGGAATCAACTGTTTGCTGATACCTTTTGTGATGGGGTAAAGGCGAGTGCCTGATCCACCTGCTAATACAATACCTTTCATATTTTTATGTGATTTTATTAATAAGCATTCTTATCGTGTATGATTATACTCTTGGCTGTCAGGTAGATAATGCGCAGATCTAACCAGAACGACCAATTTTCAATATACCATATATCTCTTTTTATTCTTTCTTCCATCTGCCAAAGCTCCTTGGTCTCACCACGGAAACCTGTCACTTGTGCCCATCCTGTAATTCCTGGCTTGGAGAAATGGCGTACCATGTATTTGTCGATGATAGAACCATATATTTCAGTATGATGGAGCATATGAGGACGTGGTCCAACAATGCTCATGTCTCCCTTGAGTACATTGAAAAACTGTGGAAACTCATCTATGTTGGATTTTCTCATAAAGTTTCCGAAAGCAAACTTTCTTGGGTCGTTTTCTGTAGCTTGAGCTGTATCTGCATCTTTGTTGACATGCATTGAACGGAACTTCAGACATTGGAATGTGTTACCGTTGAGACCCGTTCTTGCCTGTCGGAAGAAAATCGGACCAGGACTTTGTATCTTGATGATGATAGCTATGATAGGTAAAAAAGGTAAGATACAAAGACAAATAATAGAACTTACAGCGATATCAAAACAGCGTTTAATAACTCTGTTGCCTAATTTCGCTAAAGGCTCACGGCGATTGGTAAATACACTTTTCCCAAGATAGAGTTGTGGGTCCAGGTGTAAGCTATATTCTCCGAATTGGCGTGGCATATAATAAAAATGAATAACGTTCTTGTCACAGAACTGCATAATTCGTACGATCTCATTGGAGAAATCATGAGATAAGCAACAGAAGACTTCTTCAATATTGCTTGGAATACCATTGATGGTATTATTGATACTTTCAGCCATCACCTGATTGAGGTATTTCATGTTCCCCAGCCATTTAAACTCTTTCGGAGCATTAGCTATCGGTTCATTTGCATAATATCCGTGTACGCGATATCCGGCTGATGAATCTTCCATCAGCGTATTGTACATTTCTATGACTGCAGGGTCGTTTCCGATAAATAAAACTGTTTTGATGTTTCTACCTCTTGATCTGTAATATTTGAGAATGTTTAATTCTGCGAATCGAGAGAGTATTAGGCATATGTATGTAGCAGCTGCAAAATAGATACTGAATTTAATTAAGTCGTAGCCACCTTTCAGCAAATAGGACATGGTAAGGTTGAAGATAAGTATGGTGGCAAAAATCAATTTGAAAGTTCTGCCCAGTACTTGTATGAATCTTATCTTGCGTATATGGATAATGGAAGCAAAGAGTAATTCTCCTAAGAAAAGTGAGACGTTTGCTACAAAATAGCATATCTTACTTGCGTGGAAAAAGACTATTGGAACTGAGATCTTGTCCCAGTTGATAGCCAGAAAAAGAACAAAGTTGAGAATGATAAAGTCTGCGACTATTACCAACCATCTTACTATATCACTACCTTTATAAGCTTCTTTCATGTGAATCTGGTATTTCTTTTATTGCTAAGTTAAAGGATGCATCATTTAAACGAGCGCAAAGTTAGCGTTTTTTTTTCATATTTTGAAACTTTTATGGTTAAAACTTTGTTTTTGGACACAATTATTTCATATTCTTGCAAAAAAGAAGCCTCGAATTTTGATATTTTGCGATTTTATTGTATTTTTGCAGAACAAAATAGTAAATCAATTGAAAATTTAAAAGTTAAAAAGAATAAGAAATGGGAATATTTTCAAAATTATTCGGTCATAAAAATGAAGAAAGGGTCGGAGGAATGGAAGACTACATGACTTTGGTGCGTGTCTATTTCCAGGCAGCCTTGGCTTCTCAATTAGGTATCACCAATTTGGCAATGCTTCCTGACCTTCGTGTTTTCAAAAATACCTTCCATGTTCCTACTGTCAATAATCGTTTAGGTATTGGCGAAAAAACTCATGTGAAGAAGATGATGAAGAGCGTCTATGGAACAGAAGAAGATTATTTCAAGGAAATCGATCAAAGTATTCGTAAGAATTGCCGCAAATTGCAGGATGTCAATGTTTACCTGATTCAGTTCCAAACATTTACACAGGATTTGATGATGTTGATGGGTAACTTGATGAAATTTAAGTTGCGTTTGCCTTCTTTCATGAAGAAAGCATTATACAACATGACTCAAAAAACGGTAAATGATATTTTCAATAAAAATGATTTCAATGATGCCAGCGTCTTGAAGACTGTGGCACAGTTGAGACAGTTGAACCAACGTTTGGGATTCAGTCAGAAGTGGGTAACTGATTTTACTTACCAAGTAGTCATGTTGGCTAAGAAAGAACCACGTCCTTCTGATGAAGATGTGGAAAAAGCCAAGGCTAAAATGGGTAAGTAATACCGCTTTTTCATTAAATTTAATAAAAATATAGAGGAATATTTGTTCTTTTCAAATTATTCCTTTATATTTGTAGCCCAAAAAGAAGTGTAATGAGTGCTAATGAGAAAAACATCAATACGTTTGCTACAAGAGTAAGGCAGATGATTCTCCAGTTTGAAGAACTCAAAAAGGAGAATGCTGAACTATACTCTATGGTGGATGAGCGTGATGCTAAAATCAAACAGTTGGAGGATAAGTTGTCTCAGTCTGAGCATGATTACAATAGTCTCAAAATGGCTAAGATGATGACGATTTCTGATACGGATATGGAAGCTACGCAAAAACGTATAGCTAAACTTATCAGGGATGTTAACAAATGTATCACGCTATTGAGTGATCAGTAAAACTATAAGCGTTATGGCAGATCAAGGTGAAGAGAAATTATTGATTAGATTACATGTCTATGACACAGACCTCTCTGTGAGAATTCCCAGAGAGGATGAGGAATATTATCGTAAGTCTGGAAAACTGATTGATGATATTGTCAATTCATATAATAAAATTTTCAAGGGAAGAAAAAGCGACAAGGAAATCCTCTATATGGCGCTTATTGATATTGCCTTGAGATATGAAAAAGAGGTTGGGCGCAATGATACCGAACCTTATGATGATCTTCTCAAAAAACTGACTGCCGAAATAGAAGATGCATTAAAATAATGATGCATATAGGTAGAATGTTCTATAAACACATATTTTAATATAATATATAAAATGGTAGAAATAATTATCGCCGCTCTTGTGGCTCTTATCTTAGGTGGAGCTGCAGGGTTTTTCATTTTCCGTTATGTTATTAAGGGAAAATATAATGAAATGATAGAAGCAGCCAATAAAGAGGCTGAGGTAGTTAAAGAGAAAAAACTTCTTGAGGTAAAGGAAAAATTCCTGAACAAGAAGGCTGAGTTGGAGAAGGAAGTGCAACAGCGTAATTCCCGCATCCAGCAGAGTGAAAACAAGCTTAAGCAGCGTGAAATTTCTCTCAATCAGCGCCAGGAAGAACTGGGTCGTCGCAAACAGGAAGTGGAGCAAAACCAGCAGCGTATTGACAATGAGAAAAAACTTCTCAGCGTTAAGCAGCAGGAACTCGAGAAGATGCAGAAGATGGAGCAGGCTAAACTGGAGGAACTCTCTGGTTTGAGTGCTGAGGAAGCGAAACAGCGACTGGTAGAAAGTCTGAAAGATCAGGCTAAACTGGATGCTGCAAGTTATATCAATGAAATCATGGATGATGCTAAGCTGAATGCCAACCAGCAGGCTAAGAAGATTGTAATCCAGACCATCCAACGTGTGGCTACGGAAACTGCTATAGAGAATTCCGTTAGTGTCTTCCATATTGATAATGATGAGGTGAAGGGACGTATTATCGGTCGTGAAGGTCGTAATATCCGTGCCTTAGAGGCAGCTACTGGTGTTGAAATCGTTGTTGATGATACTCCTGAGGCTATCGTTATTTCAGCTTTCGATCCAATCCGTCGTGAGGTTTGTCGCTTGGCTCTTCACCAGTTGGTAGCTGATGGACGTATTCATCCTGCACGTATTGAGGAAGTTGTAGCCAAGGTGAAGAAGCAGTTGGAGAATGAGATTATTGAGACAGGTAAGCGTACTGCTATTGACCTCGGTATCCATGGCTTGCATCCAGAGTTGATTCGTATTATCGGTAAGATGAAATACCGTTCTTCATACGGTCAGAACCTCTTGCAGCATGCGCGTGAAACTGCTAACCTCTGTGCTGTTATGGCATCGGAATTGGGATTGAATCCTAAGAAGGCTAAGCGTGCTGGTCTCTTACATGATATTGGTAAGGTGCCTGATGAGGAGAGTGAATTGCCACACGCATTGTATGGTGCTAAGATTGCTGAAAAGTATAAGGAGAAACCAGATATCTGTAATGCTATTGGTGCTCACCATGATGAAATGGAGATGAACACCCTTCTGGCTCCTATCGTACAGGTATGTGATGCTATCTCTGGTGCCCGTCCTGGTGCCCGCCGTGAGATTGTAGAGGCATATATCAAGCGATTGAACGATCTTGAGGCCATCGCCATGAGCTACCCGGGTGTAACCAAGACTTATGCTATTCAGGCTGGTCGTGAGCTTCGTGTGATTGTGGGTGCAGATAAGATGTCTGATGATGAGAGCACAAAACTTTCTGATGAGATAGCAACCAAGATTCAGAATGAGATGACATATCCTGGTCAGGTGAAGATTACTGTCATCCGTGAGGTGCGTAGCGTTGCTTATGCTAAATAAAAACTGAGTATGTTTATCAATAAATAGATAAAGCCGCTGTTCTTTTGGGCAGCGGCTTTTTATATATTTAAACGGCTTTACATTTTTAATTTGGAATAATGGATATAGAACGTAAGGTTTTAAAACAGTTCAATAAAGGTTGTGTGGATTATCATCTTTTGGAAGATGGTGATCGCATTCTGATAGCGCTGAGTGGTGGAAAGGATTCTCTGGAACTTGTCCGATTATTGGCAAAGCGTTCTCGTATTTTCAAACCGCATATTGAGGTTGAAGCGGCGCATATTATCATGGATAATATTCCTTATGAGACTGACCGCTCTTATATTCAGCATTTCTGTGAGGAGAATGGCATCAAACTTCACATCCTGCATAGTTCGTTTGATGAATCTACTGATCCCCGTAAGACTCGTTGTTTCCTTTGTGCCTGGAATCGCCGTAAAACGCTCTTTGAGTTTGCTGTAAGTCATGGTTTCAACAAGATTGCTTTAGGGCATCACATGGATGATATTCTCGTCACTCTACTGATGAACATCACCTTCGAGGGTTCTCATTCTACGATGCAACCCAGTCTTCCCTTGAAGCATTATCCGCTTACCATTATCCGCCCTCTCTGTCTGGTTCACGAAGCAGATATTAGGCAAGTGGCAGAAGAACTTCATTTCTGCAAGCAGAAAACATTGTGTCCTTACGAAGAGACTACGCGTCGAGCGGATATGCAGGCTATCTTCCAGCAATTGGAACAGATGAACCCAGAAGCCCGCTACTGTCTTTGGCGCTCTGTTTTTGTGAATAAAATATAGTTGAATTGCTGAAAAAAAGAGGGTGTGTCATAAGTCCATGACACGATCCGATGAATAAAACTATGAAGAAACGAAAAGAGGGTGTGTCATAAGCCATGACGCACCCTCATTTTATAAAGCATTTCCTCAAAGGAAATACATTTATAAGCTCTAACAAAGCGCTTTATTGAGGTCTAAGTTTTATTGAGGTCTAATGATGCGCTTTATTAAGGTCTAATGATGCGCATCGTTAGGTGTCAAT
>USJD01000041.1 GCA_900554835.1 uncultured Prevotella sp.
AGAGCGTGCCAAGGGTGGTGTGCTCGATATGGAGACCGAGGTGGTTTCAGGATTGACAGCTTATGGTGCTGCTTATATCGGTGAAGGTACTAAGGATTTGGAGAAAGTGGTAGGTCTGCAGACTGATAAACCTCTGAAGCGTGCCTTCATGCCTTACGGTGGTATCAAGATGGCAGAGCAGGCTTGTACTACATACGGCTACCAGCCATCAGAGAAGCTGCATGAGATTTTCCACAAGTATTGCAAGACTCACAATGATGGCGTATTCGATGCTTATACTCCAGAGATGAAGCTCGTTCGCCACAATCATATTCTTACAGGTCTTCCTGATACTTACGGTCGTGGTCGTATCGTAGGTGACTATCGTCGTGTTGCTCTTTATGGTATTGATTTCCTGATTGCTGAAAAGCAGAAGGATTTGAATCAGATGGGCGACCGTGAGATGATCGACGAGGTTATCCGCCTGCGTGAGGAGGTTGCTATGCAGATCAAGGCGCTCAAGGGCTTGAAGGAAATGGCTGCAAGCTATGGCTTTGATATCAGTCAGCCAGCTCAGAATGCGCGTGAGGCTGTACAGTGGTTGTACTTTGGTTACCTCGGTGCAGTAAAGACACAGAACGGTGCTGCGATGTCTGTAGGTCGTATCTCTACTTTCCTCGATATCTATTTCGAGCGTGATTTCCAGGAGGGTACTTTGACTGAGGCTGATGCACAGGAGTTGATCGACCACTTGGTCATGAAGTTCCGTATGGTGAAGTTCGCACGTATCCCTTCTTACAACCAGCTCTTCTCTGGTGACCCAGTATGGGCAACACTTGAGGTAGGTGGTATGGGTCAGGATGGCCGTTCTATGGTTACAAAGAACGACTTCCGTTTCCTCCACACCTTGGAGAACATGGGTCCTTCACCAGAGCCAAACCTGACTGTATTGTACAGCGCTCGTTTGCCAAAGGGATTCAAGCACTATGCTTCTTTGATTTCTGTGAAGACAAGTTCTATCCAGTACGAAAATGACGATGTAATGCGCCCAGTATGGGGTGATGACTATAGCATCTGCTGCTGTGTATCTGCTACACAGACCGGTAAGGAAATGCAGTTCTTCGGTGCTCGTGCCAACTTGGCTAAGTGCTTGACCTATGCAGTTTCTGGTGGTGTAGATTCTAAGACCCGTGAGCAGTGTGGTCCTAAGTATCGTGCAGTAGAGGGTGATGTATTGACATACGAGGAGTTCATGCCACGTTTCATGGATATGATGGACTGGTTGGCAAGTGTTTATGTGAAGACATTGAACTTGATTCACTATATGCACGACAAGTACTTCTATGAGGCAGCAGAGATGGCACTCATCGATACCGATGTACGTCGTACTTTTGCAACAGGTATTGCAGGTTTCAGCCACGTAGTAGATTCTATCTCAGCTATCAAGTATGCGAAGGTAAATATCATCCGTGATGAGACCGGTTTCCCATTGAGCTTCAAGACAGAGGGTGACTTCCCACGTTATGGTAATGATGATGAGCGTGCTGATGAGATTGCAGTATGGTTGCTCAAGACCTTCATGTCTCTCATCAAGAAGTATCACACTTACCGTGATTCAGAGCCTACAACCTCTATCCTTACGATTACATCCAATGTAGTATATGGTAAGTACACCAGCAATATGCCTGATGGTCGTCCAGCCGGTGCTCCTTTGGCTCCAGGTGCAAACCCATCTTACGGTGCAGAGAAGAATGGTCTCTTGGCTTCATTGAACTCAGTAGCTAAGTTGCCTTACGAGTATGCGCTCGATGGTATTTCTAATACCCAGACCATCAGTCCAGGTGCTCTCGGTCATGATGACGAGGAGCGTGCCCAGACTTTGGTAGGTGTAATGGATGGTTACTTCAATCAGGGTGCTCACCACTTGAATGTGAACGTATTTGGTGTAGATAAGCTCAAGGACGCTATGGAGCATCCAGAGAAGGAAGAATACCAGAACTTCACAATCCGTGTCAGTGGATATGCAGTTAAGTTCATCGACTTGACCCGTGAGCAGCAGCTCGACGTAATCGCTCGTCAGGCTCACGAGAGACTCTAAGGAAGTGAAGAGAGAAGAGTGAAGAATTCTCTTGTCTCTTTGTCACATATAGATTGCCCGCTATATTTCCTTTCCGAGGATATTTAGCGGGCAATTTTAGCTTATTTAACTGCAAAATAGAGTAAGATATTGATAATTTTACTATTTTTGCAGTATGAATTTATCAAAAGATGGAAAAAGAACTTTATTTGCAGAAGCGAGTAAGTTCTGTTTAGACATTGCTAAGTTAGTTATTGGTGGTGTTCTTCTGGCGAGCATAATGAAGGAAGATATAGATAAAATTACTCTTTATATGATGGGAGTTCTTATAGTCTTATTCTTTACCTTTTTGGGCTTCTTGTTTTTAATCATTTCTAAAAAGATAAAATAATTATGGGTGTATTTCTTTTTTTGGGTGTTATAGCCTTATTTATGAGTCTTTTTGCATTGTGGGGAGTATATGATCTTCGAAAGAATGCATAAAGGTTTTGTTCACAGCATAGAAAGCTTTGGTTCGGTAGATGGACCAGGCATACGTTTTCTGATATTTCTGCAGGGATGTCCGATGCGCTGTCAGTTCTGCCATAATCCTGATTCCTGGAAAGTGGGAGTGGGAGAGGAATGGACTGCAGATGATTTGCTCGACAAGGCGGAACGGTTCCGTACTTACTGGGGTGACAAAGGTGGCATCACGGTGAGCGGTGGCGAGGCACTGCTGCAAATCGACTTCCTGCTGGAATTGTTTGAGAAAGCGCACCGTCGTGGTATCAATACCTGTCTCGATACTTCAGCACAGTTGTTTACCCGTCAGGGGACTTTCTTTGAGAAGTTTGAGCGACTGATGGAGGTGACAGACACGATACTCCTGGACATCAAACATATTGATGATGAGGAGCATCGTAAACTGACCAAGCATTCTAACAGGAATATTCTGGATTGCGCTCGTTATCTGAGCGATATCCGGAAACCAGTTTGGATTCGCCATGTACTCATCCCTGGTATTACAGATAAAGATGAGTATCTGGAGCAGTTGAGTGATTTTCTTCAGACATTGGATAATGTGGAACGCGTAGATGTCCTTCCTTATCATACCTTAGGAATCTATAAGTATGAGAAGTTAGGCATTGACTATCCGCTCAAGGATGTCAATCCACCAACTGCAGAACGAATAGAGAATGCTAAGAAGATCTTAAGCAAAAAAGTTTTTTAAAATAAAATGAGTAAGGGGCGCAACTTTTGTTGCGCCCCTTTCGTCTATATGGAAAATGAGTTTTAAAAAATGGGTCGTTTCAGCAACGGCTTACTTTACGAATCATATTTAAATTTTAGAAAACGATGAGAAGATTGAAAAAAGGAGGCATACTTGTTATGCTGGCAGTTCTGATGGGAACAGCAATGATTTCTTGTTCCTATTCTAATGGGATCATGAGTAATGGAACGATAGACACCGGAAACCTACATTTTGTAGAGGCGGATCTGACAGAGAAACCTTTTACCAAAATAGAGGTAGAAACAGTAGCGGATGTCTATTATGTACAGAATAATGGAGATCAGCAGAGTGTGCGCTTCGACTTTACTCAAATCAAGGATGATAAGCTTCGTAAGCAATTTGAGGATAAGGCCGTGGCAATCTATCGCGAAGGAAAGCTGAAGATTGGCTTAAAGAGCAAGATAACAGGTGTCAGCAAACTCGATTCCGGCAGTCGTATGCGAGTATATATCACGTCACCAGATTTAGTGAAGATCACCTTAGAAGGAATCGGAGCCTTCTATTCAGACACCATCAATTCAGATGTATTTGACATCGACAATGAAGGAGTAGGAAATATAGAGATCAAGAATCTCCTGGCGAATCGAGTAGGGATAGATAATGAGGGAGTAGGAAGTGTCACGGTTCTTCGTCTTCAGTCAGATGATGTGAACATCGACAATGAAGGAGTCGGCAATGTGAAAATCGGTCAATTCAAAGGCGGTAGGTTGAAGATTGATAATGAAGGAGTAGGCAAGGTAGAGGCCCAGGTAGATTGTGAAACGATCCATGCCATGATAGAGGGTGTAGGCAATATCAAGCTATCAGGAGTAACCAATAGCTTGACAAAAGAAAAAGATGGCGTCGGCCGCTATCAAATATCCGATTTAAAAATCAGAAACAACTAACCCCTCCTTCTCCCCTCCGTTTCCTTTAGCAAGCAGCAAATACTGAAAGGCGGTCCCATCCCGCACAACCACCAGGCGAGGGCTCTAATGCCCCGCCAACCTTAGAGCGCAGCGGTTAAGAGCGACGTTTCTGTCCCCTACAAGGGGAATCGAAGGGGTCGTAAAGACTATTGAAAGGAGCGGTTTCTTCTTCCCTGAGGAGGAGAAGACCGAGAAGAGAGGTGGAGCCTTCCTTAACGGTAAGGAAGGACGGGTAGGTTTTCGAAAAACGGTAAGGAAGTTATGCTATAGCTAAAGAACGATATATGGTTGATTTTATTGCTTAGGAATACTTCATTTTACAAATGAAAACACTATATGCTTGTGTCGGAAAAGTATATATGAGCTGATGGTAGAGTCGTCATCAGCAACAATGGCAAGTCCTAATTATAGATGCGCCATCAACCGATTAGTTATTTTCAGGTATAAAATAGTATGTTATTGTAAAAGTTTTTATGCTTTTGCAATAGCATAGTTTAATGATACAATATAATGATGAAACAAACTTTTATACTTCTGTTCTTCCTGTTGGCGGCAAGAGATCGCAGTCTTGAGGCGGAGTGTAATTTGCTGATTTTCAGTAATATAGCTGGTAGAAAATCTACATGACCTAACGAAGCGCTTCATTAAGGTCTAATGATGCGCTTCATTAACACTTAACGATGCGCTTCATTAACACCTAACGATGCGCATCATTAGACCTTAATAAAGCGCATCGTTAGAGTTCGTACTTGCACTTCTTTAGAGGAAATGGAACTTAAATATATATTTGTTAATAAAAATGCTTAATTTTCGTTGTCTATAGCTACAGTATCTTTTTAGTCAACAATGAAGCCTGCCAGAGCAAATCTGGCAGGCTTCATTGTTTTTTTATATCAAAATTTCTTTTGTGTGTTAGAAATCCCACTTGGCGCCTAAGCATGGTCGAACCATGAAACCGGCATTGGAACCGAAATTATTGCTGATCTCTACCTCGCCACCTACGCTGAGATTGTTGCAGCCGAAATGCTGGCCTACATTATACCAAAGCTGAGGCTCTGATGTGAAGACGGTGTGCTCAGCAGTGGTTTTGGCCATGAGATTGCCGTCATTGTCCTTGAGGAATTCTTTCACGTTTCCGTGCTTGTCAAGCATACTTTCGTGATTCTCCCACCAGAAATCTGCGAAACCGCTAAAGTTCAGACCTTTTACGCCAAAGATGTCCTTGCAACCCCATACTGCTGTAAACTGCATTGGGACATTCTGGTCTGTTTTGCGAATTGTCTTATAGAGTGCCTGGAGTGTCAATGTGTTCTTGAAACTCTTGTCGTGCATGAAATACTCTACACCGAAAAGCCATGCATTGTTGATAGGGTAGTTCTTGGTAATACCACCATTATACTCTACGTGGAGGCTCCAGTTCTTCATTGGGCTGTTCTGCCAGAAGTTCAATGCACGTGAAATCTCAGTATAGGTTCCACCCTGTGCCACGTTTGGACTGTTGGTGTCCATCTTGTCGTAATTGAAATCATGATCCACGAAGAAATAGGTGTTACCCCATTTGTCCTGCTTGAACATTTCAAGGGTGAGGGTTACGAACTTACGGTCTGTACCGAAATCATACAGGACCTGTGCGTTGGTTTGTGCCTTTGCGAATCCGCTAACCAACAAGGCGGCAATCATCAAAAATAAACTTCTCATGTCGTCGTTTTATTCTTTGTTTTGAAAATTTATATAAATTAAAATTAATTTTCTTCTTTCTTTTTCGACCGCAAAGGTATGAATATTATTTAAAACGACAAAGTATTGTTGTGAAAATTTGGAATAATCGGGGAAAAACATTACTTTTGCAAGGGTTTTTCCAGTGGATTTGGAATTTAAACGTGTTTTTTATTAAAATAATCATTGACTTAAACATAGACTTTATGGGATTTTTTAAGCGTTTTTTTGGCGGCAAAAGTGAGTCGTCTGAAGATAAGATGGAAGATCTGTCTGCCAAGAATTTCGAGGTGCTGAAATATGATGGTGTGCGGGCGATGCGTCAGGGACAGGTGGATTATGCCATCAAGTGTCTGACCAATGCTTTGCTGGCTAAACAGGTAGATGAAGAGGGGGATGCTTCCAAAGAGGATCAGGAGGTTTTGGAGGTGCGTGATTATCTTTCTTTGGCTCTTATCCAGAAAGGTGAACTCGCGCAGGCTTATGATCAGCTTCGCAAATTGTCGGAGGCTCAGCCGGATAACAAGCAGATTTTTGTTCGTATGGCTGAGGTGACTTATATGATGGAGGATTATGGTGCGATGTCGCATGCCTGTGAGAAGGGTATGCTCATCGACAAGGATGATGCTCACCTGCTGTTCCTTTATGCCAAGGCTTGCTTGGGACAGGGTGATGTGATCAATACCATTGCCATGCTGACGAAGAGTATTCTTTTGGCTGAAAAGCAGCAGGAGGGTTTGGCGCAGGCGGTACAATCCAGATTGCTGCGTGGTGAAACGCTTTTGAAGTTGGGCGATGTGAAGGGTGCTGAGGAAGATGCTGCCTGGCTTCTTGAACAGTTGGAGGAGCCTGTAGAGGAGGTGCTTCTCCTGAAGGCTCGTATTCTGCTGGCTCAAGGAAAGATGGATGATTCTATCTCCTATTATAATAAGGTAATAGACGTGAACCCATTCTCTGCCATCGCTTTCAAAGAGCGTGGTGCTATCTATCTGGCGAAGGGTGACAAGGTGAATGCGGAGAAAGATATGCAGAGCTACCTGGAAATGAATCCTCAGGAGGCTGATGCTGTGACCGGGGAATTTAAAGCTGAAGGAAAGGAACATTGTAGATAATATACATGTTTTGTCGATAAAAATCGTATTTTTATGATAAAAAACGGTTGGAAAAGGGGAATTTATCGAAAAATATAAGCAAAATGTAGAAAAAACTATCAATTTGTTTGGTGGTATCAGAAAAAAACACTACTTTTGCAAGCGTATAATATCAAACAATTAAAACAAGAAAGAATATGAAGTTTAATGCGTACTATTTTAGCTTTTACTTTTACTTTGCAAGCAATTGTAAAGCGGGAAGTTGCGTGTAAATTTCAACTTAGGATATAAGATTTAGAAATCTATCGAAACGGTCCCGCTCTATATGGAGCAGGACCGTTTTTCGTAAGAGTCTTCTTCTGGATGAGTCTTGAGGATATTCAAACTAATAAAAGAAAAAGAGGCAATGAAGAGAATAGCTATACAAGGTGAGTTAGGATCATTTCATGACATTACGGCGCATGAGTATTTCGAGGGCGAGCAGATAGAGTTGATTTGTTGTGCTACCTTCGAAGAGGTGTTTGAGAATATCAAGCGTGATCCTACTGTCATCGGCATCACTGCCATCGAAAATACCATTGCAGGCAGTTTGCTTCACAATTATGAGTTGCTACGACAGAGTGGTACTACTGTGGTGGGCGAGCATAGACTGCACATCGAACATAGTATCTGTTGTCTTCCGGAAGATGATTGGAGCACGCTCCAAGAGGTTCATTCTCATCCTGTAGCTTTGATGCAGTGCGGTAAGTTTCTTGCCAATCATCCCGACCTGAAGGCGGTGGAAGCTGAGGATACTGCGGGTTCGGCTGCTTATATTGCTAAACACCATGTGAGAGGGTGGGCGGCTATCTGCTCTTCTTATGCTGCTCAGATGTATGGCATGAAGGTGCTGCAGGAAGATATCCACGATAATCCGCACAATTTTACCCGTTTTCTCGTGGTTTGCAATCCTCAGAAGGCTGCACTGCTTCGTCCGATAGAGAAAGCCAACAAGGCGAGCATCGTGTTCAGCCTCTCTCATGACAAGGGCTCTCTCTCCAAAGTGCTCACCATCTTGAGTTTCTATGATATCAATCTGACGAAGATTCAGTCTTTGCCTAATATCGGACACGAATGGGAGTATCTCTTCTATGTCGATTTGACATTCGACAACCTTACCCGATACCGCCAGAGTATTGATGCAATTACTCCTTTGGTGAAGAAAATCAAGGTGTTGGGAGAGTATGAGGAGAAAGAGTGAAGATATAAGTGAAGAGTGAAGAACGAAGAGTGAAGAATTCGTATCCTCTTTCAACTTAACATTTAACACTTAACATTTAACATTAAAAAATAAAAAAAATGATACAGCCAGCGAATAGAGTAACGGAAATTCAAGAATACTACTTCAGTAGAAAACTGAAGGAAGTGGCTAAGTTGAATGCCGAAGGAATGGATATTATCAGTCTTGCGATCGGAAGTCCGGATATGCCTCCTTCTAAGCAGACCATTGATAAATTGTGTGAGGTGGCACAGCGCCCTGACGCACATGGTTATCAGCCTACCGTGGGCATACCTGAGTTGCGCAAGGCAATGGCAGGTTTCTATAAGCGATGGTATAATGTGGATCTTGACTGGGCTACTGAGATTCAGCCGCTGATCGGTAGTAAAGAGGGAATCCTGCACGTTACGCTTGCCTTCTGCAATGTGGGCGATGAGGTGCTGATTCCAAACCCGGGTTATCCTACCTATACTGCCATTAATAAGATATTGGGTACCAAGATTACTTATTACGATCTGCGTGAGGATAATGGATGGCAACCGGACTTTGATGCCTTGGAGAAGATGGACTTGAGTCGCGTCAAGTTGATGTGGACCAACTATCCGAATATGCCAACGGGTGGAAATGCCCGCATGGAAACTTACGAAAGATTGGTGGAATTTGCCAAGAAGCATGATATCGTGGTGGTGAATGACAATCCTTATTCGCTTGTGCTGAATGAGCATCCGATGAGTATCATGCAGGTGCCTGGGGCAAAGGATTGCTGTATCGAGTTCAACTCTATGAGCAAGAGCCATAATATGCCAGGATGGCGTGTGGCGATGATTTCCAGCAACAAGACTTTCATCTCCTGGATTCTGAAGGTGAAGAGCAATATCGACAACGGTTCGTTCCGTGGTATTCAGTTGGCTGCTGCTGAGGCTTTCAATACGAATAGCGATGAATGGCATCATGAGTATAATATCGTGAACTATCGCCGTCGCCGTGATATCGCAGAGGAAATCATGAAGGTGATGGATTGTACTTTCGATCCGAATCAGGTGGGTATGTTCCTCTGGGGAAAGATACCGGAGAAATATGCTGATGTAGAGGATTTGACAGAAAAGGTGCTCCATGAAGCCCGTGTGTTTATTACCCCTGGTTTCATCTTTGGAAGCAACGGAAAACGCTATGTCCGTATCAGCCTGTGTGCTAAGGATGAGAAAATGAAGGAGGCGCTTGAAAGAATCAGAAAAGTCTTTGGAAAGTAAAAAGGTAAAAGGGTAAAAAAGTAAAAAATAAAATTTAAAATATACGACTATGGAATTAGAATTAGAACCATTGAATTTTCCTAGTGATCAGGAACGCCCTTGTGTGATTGCAGGTCCATGTTCTGCAGAGACAGAAGAGCAGGTTATGACAACAGCAAGACAGTTGGCTGCCAAGGGTTGCCATATGTTTAGAGCTGGTGTATGGAAACCTCGTACCAAACCAGGCGGTTTTGAGGGAAATGGTGAGGCTGCTTTGCCTTGGATGAAGCAGGTGAAGGAGGAAACCGGTATGCTGACTGCTACTGAGGTGGCTACACCTGAGCATGTGGAACTCGCCTTGAAGTATGGTATCGATATTCTATGGATTGGTGCACGTACTTCTGCCAATCCTTTTGCGATGCAGTCTCTTGCTGACAGTTTGAAAGGCGTGGATGTACCGGTATTGGTGAAAAACCCTGTAAACCCTGATTTGGAGTTGTGGATCGGTGCTCTCCAGCGTATCAATCAGGCTGGTATCAAGAAGTTGGGTGCTATCCATCGTGGTTTCTCCAGCTTTGATAAAAAGATTTATAGAAATCTTCCTATGTGGCAGATTCCTATTGAGTTGCATCGTCGCATTCCACAGTTGCCTATCATCTGTGACCCAAGTCATATCGGTGGTCGTCGTGATTTGATCGCTCCACTTTGCCAGCAGGCAATGGACCTTGGTTTTGATGGCTTGATCGTGGAGAGTCACTGCCAGCCTGATGATGCTTGGAGTGATGCTAAGCAGCAGGTTACTCCTGAGGTTCTGGATTACATCCTGAGTCTCTTGGTGGTTCGTGATGAGCATTATTCTACTGAAGGTCTGCATCAGTTGCGTGGTCAGATTGATGAGTTGGACAACCAGTTGATGGATCTCTTGGCTAAGCGTATGCGTGTTTGTCGTGAGATTGGTACTTACAAGAAGGAGCACAATATGACCATCGTACAGACCAACCGTTACAATGAAATTCTGGACAAGCGTGGTGCACAGGCTGCCCTTTGTGGTATGAGCTCTGAGTTTGCTGCCCAGATCTTCGAGCATATCCATGAGGAAAGTGTTCGCCAGCAGTTGGAAATTTTGAATCAGAAGTAATGTTTAAGTGAAGAGTGAAGAACGAAGAGTGAAGAATTAAAATGAGAATATTAATCATGGGAGCAGGTAAGATGGGAAGTTTTTTCATCGACCTGCTCAGCTTCGATCATGAGGTGGCAGTGTATGAGAAGGATGCTAAGCGCCTTCGTTTTACCTACAACTGTTACCGTTTCACCAAGATGGAGGAAGTAGAGATGTTTCGTCCGGAACTGGTCATCAATGCGGTGACGGTGAAATACACTTTGTCTGCTTTCGAAGAGGTGTTGCCTCATTTGTCGAAGGATTGCATCATCAGTGATATTGCTTCCGTGAAGACGGGCTTGCAGGAGTTTTATGAGAAGAGCGGATTCCGCTATGCCAGTACGCACCCGATGTTTGGTCCTACATTTGCCAATCTGAATCAACTCTCAGAGGAGAATGCGGTCATCATCAAGGAGGGCGACTACATGGGCAAGATCTTCTTCAAGGACTTGTATCAGAAGTTAGGATTGAGTCTGCATGAATATACTTTTGATGAGCACGACCAGACGGTGGCATATTCGCTGAGTATTCCTTTTGTCAGCACCTTTGCCTTTGCGGCTGTGATGAAGCATCAGGATGCACCTGGTACTACCTTTAAGCGCCACATGCAGATAGCCAAGGGTGTGTTGAATGAGGATGATTATCTCTTGCAGGAAATCCTTTTCAATCCTTATACATCGGGACAGGTTTCTCAGATACGTGAAGAGTTGGCAGAGTTGATAGACATCATTGATCACAAGGATGCCAAACGCATGAAACTCTTCCTGACGAAGATTCGCAACCATGTAAGGGAGGATATTGAAATCAAGGATAAATGATGATACCCCCAAGGATTATGGGGGAATCGGAAATGCATGTAGATGTACAGATAATGCATCTGAAGATATTGAATTTGCACAAAAAGGTATTGAAATCGTACAGTCTGCTTGATTTTGAAGGAAAAAGTAGTTCTGTTACAAATATTATTCGTAACTTTGCACCCGCAAACTATCTGAATGAAGAGTAGTGAAGTTCAATATCAAAAAAAAGAAAAATATTATGAGTGAACAGATTGAACAACAGAATAACAAGGCTACGGATGCTCCTGTTTCTGCTGCCAATGAGCCTGCAGCTGCTTTCCAAGTTGTAAACGAGGGCTTTTCTACCCGTGAGGCAATCGAGGAGGCTAAGCGTTGTCTTCATTGTAAGGTCCCACAGTGCCGTAAGGGATGTCCGATAGAAAATGACATTCCTGAATTCGTACACGAGTTGTCGATGGGTAATATGGGAGCTGCCATGTCTATCATCAATGAAAAGAGCAACTTGCCTGCTATCTGCGGACGTGTTTGTCCTCATGAGAAGCAATGTCAGGGGCATTGTGTCTTGGGCAAGAAGGGTAAACCGGTACAGATTGGTAAACTGGAGCAGTTTATTGCTGATTTCGATACGAAGATGAAGTTGTCTCGTGAGAAACTTCCTCAGAAGACTCGTGGTCGTGTGGCTGTCATCGGTTCGGGTCCAGCTGGCTTGACGGTTGCCGGTGATTTGGCTCGCCAGGGCTTCAATGTAACCATCTTTGAGGGTCAGGCAGAACCGGGTGGTGTCTTGATGTATGGTATTCCTGAGTATCGTCTGCCAAAGAGTGTGGTGCGCGATGAGGTGAGCAAGATCGAGGCATTGGGCGTTCAGTTTATTACCAATTGTATGGTAGGCGAGAACAATGTGACCATTGACAGTCTTTTCCGTGCTGGATATGATGCGATCTTTATGGGAACAGGTACGAGTGTGCCTCAGAATATGGATTCTACTCCTGGAAGCAAGTTGCATGGTGTAAGTCAGAGTACTTATTTCCTCCATAATGTGAATGCTTACAATGAGGGTGCCCTGACACGAGATATGGTGCCTTTGCGTGATGGCGAGAAGGTGGGTGTGATCGGTGGCGGTAATGTGGCCATGGATGCTGCCCGTACGGCTATTCGCCTGGGTGCTGATGTGACAGTGCTTTATCGTAAGACTCAGGAGGAGATGCCGGCCATTCAGAGCGAATATGAGGATGCTGTGAAAGAAGGTGTGAAGTTTGAGTGGAAAACTACTGTTGAGGCTTTCCTGAAAGGTAAGAACGGACGTTTGGGCAGTTGTGTGCTGAACACGCCTGATGGGGAGAAGGTGGAGAAATTTGATAGAATCTATCTGGCTATCGGCTCTCGTCCTGCAAACCGTATCGTTTCTACTACAGCTGGTATTGAGGTGGATGAAAAGGGCTATGTCAAGGTCGTTGATCGTCCGTTTGGTATGACTACCCGTCGTGGTGTCTTTGCTGGCGGTGATGTGGTACATCGTCCTCAGACTGTGGTCTTGGCCATGAAGGCTGCTAAGGAAGTGGCTCAGGGTATTGCTCAGTATGTAGATGCTATCAAGTTGCTTGAGGAGGCTAAGCGTATTGAGAAAAGTGGTACTACTGAGGCTGAAAATGAATAAGAAATTCTCTATCATATCGTGATTGATAGAATCGTATATAAGAGCAAGGCGTTTGGACGACCTTGCTCTTTTTTGTTAGTGTTTTCTCCTAATTCTCCTTAAACTTTTTAAACTTCTGTGTTTATGTTTGGTAGTTTTCAAGTAATTATGTACTTTTGTGATAACTAAAAGTTATGATTATGAAGAGATTGATTATATGGTTCTTGATGACAATCATGATGTTCGTGGAGGTGATGGCGCAGAAGACATGTGTTGTCGCCAATGCAGAAGATCATGTGCCTATCAAGGAGGCTCTTATCCATACCAACAATAACCATTGGGCGCGTACGGACTATCGGGGATACTGGTCTATGAAATATCAGTTTGATAGTGCTACGGTATCTAAGTCGGGCTTCTTGAAGACGACGGTTTATCTGAAGGAATTGCCTGATACGGTTTTTCTGATTCCTGAGAGTACACAGTTGGGAACTGTGGAAGTATGGGGCAAAGACCAGCAGCATGTCAAGGATATGGAGGACCAGGTGCAGCAGGCTGCCAGTATGATAGGTTCTGGAACTACTGGTATCGGTATTGATTTGGGGAATATGTTGGACAGTCGGGGTCGTCGCGACCAAAAACATTTGAGAAATGCCCGTAAGATATTAGGTAAATATGACAAAAAAGACCCGATTGTCTCTGCCTATGAACAGGCTACGGGCAAGCAGATACAGCTTTCTCCTCCCGGTATGAAAAAAGAAGAGGAAAATGTCTCGGAATTGGAGGAAAATGAAGAGAAATCCCTGAAATAAAGGCGATAAAATAGCTATAATATACTCGATTGCCCAAAAAACAAGGCATGATGTTCTTGAATTGGTATTTTTTATCATAAATTATACATGGAAATTCGGAAAAAAGTTGTAATTTTGTAGCCAAAATATAAAGAAGAATTAAACATGTTTGAAAATTTAAGTGATAGATTAGAGCGCTCTTTCAAAATATTGAAAGGTGAAGGTAAGATAACTGAAATCAACGTGGCTGAAACCATGAAGGATGTACGTCGTGCACTTTTGGATGCCGATGTGAACTTTAAGGTTGCCAAGGAGTTTACCAACTCTGTGAAGGAAAAGGCGCTGGGTATGAACGTGCTTACTGCCGTGAAGCCAGGACAGTTGATGGTGAAGTTGGTACACGATGAACTGGCTGAGTTGATGGGAGGCGAAGAGGCTCCTTTGAAGCTTGAAGGCCATCCTGCCATTATTCTGATGAGTGGTTTGCAGGGTTCTGGTAAGACTACCTTCAGTGGTAAGCTCGCTAATATGCTGAAGACCAAGAGGGGAAAGAAACCATTACTCGTAGCGTGCGACGTATATCGTCCTGCTGCTATCGACCAGTTGAAGGTGGTAGGTGAGCAAGTGGGAGTTCCTGTATATGCAGAGCCAGACAACAAGGATGTATGCGTGATTGCAGATCATGCTATCCAGCAGGCTAAGACCAATGGCAACGATGTGGTCATCGTCGATACTGCCGGCCGTCTTGCCATCGATGAGCAGATGATGAATGAGATCAGTAATCTGAAGAATCATTTGCACCCGGATGAAACCTTGTTTGTTGTTGACTCCATGACTGGTCAGGATGCTGTCAATACAGCGAAGGAGTTTAATGATCGCTTGGATTTCAATGGTGTTGTACTTACCAAACTTGATGGTGATACCCGTGGTGGTGCTGCGCTCAGTATCCGTACTGTGGTAACCAAGCCTATCAAGTTTATCGGTACTGGTGAAAAGATGGAAGCTATTGACGTGTTCCATCCAGCCCGTATGGCAGACCGTATCCTCGGTATGGGTGACGTGGTTTCACTCGTAGAGCGTGCTCAGGAGCAGTTTGACCTGGAAGAGGCTAAGAAGTTGGAGAAGAAGATTCGCAAGAATCAGTTCGACTTCAATGATTTCTATGCTCAGATTCAGCAGATCAAAAAGATGGGTAATATCAAGGATTTGGCCAGCATGATTCCTGGAGTCGGCAAGGCTATCCGCGATGTTGATATCCCTGAGGATGCTTTCAAGGGTGTGGAGGCTATCATCCAGAGTATGACTCCTAAGGAGCGCTCAAATCCAGGTATCCTGAATACCAGCCGCCGCCAGCGTATTGCCAAGGGCTCTGGTACCAATATCCAGGAGGTGAACAAGCTCATCAAGCAGTTCGACCAGACTCGCAAGATGATGCAGATGATGACTGGCAACAAGATGGCACAGATGATGAGCCGCATGAAGGGTATGCCAGGTATGCCTAAGATTTAAGTGAAGAGTGAAGAACGAAGAGTGAAGAATTCGTATGCTCTGTCAACTTAACATTTAACATTTAACACTTAACATTTAATATTGAATCAAATGCAGCTAATCGACGGAAAGGCGACGGCAGCCGCCATCAAGGAACAGATAGCCGAGGAGGTGAAACAGATAGTAGCTCAAGGTGGCAAGCAACCTCATCTTGTAGCCGTGCTCGTAGGGCACGACGGAGGTAGTGAGACCTATGTGAAAAACAAGGTCTTGGCTTGTGAAAAGTGTGGATTTAAATCTACTCTGATCCGATTTGAGGATGACGTAACAGAAGAGGAACTTCTGGCATGTGTTGACAGACTCAATCAGGATGATGATGTGGATGGATTCATCGTACAGTTGCCTTTGCCTAAGCATATTGATGAACAGAAGGTGACGATGGCGATAGACTATCGCAAGGACGTGGATGGTTTCCATCCTGTCAATGTGGGTAGAATGGCAATCGGCCTACCTTGTTTCATTTCTGCCACTCCATTAGGCATTCTTACCTTGTTGCAGCATTATCATATCGAGACCAGTGGCAAGAAATGCGTGGTGCTCGGACGTAGCAATATCGTTGGCAAGCCTATGGCTCAACTGATGATGCAAAAGCAGTATGGTGATGCTACTGTGACCGTCTGTCATTCTCATTCCAAGAACCTGAAGGAGGAATGTCGTGAGGCTGATATCATCATCGCTGCTATCGGCAGACCGGATTTTGTAACGGCTGACATGGTGAAGCCGGGTGCTGTTGTGATCGATGTGGGTACAACGCGTGTACCGGATGCAACGAGAAAGAGCGGTTTCCGTCTGAATGGTGATGTGAAGTTTGATGAAGTAGCAGAGAAATGTTCTTTCATCACCCCAGTTCCTGGAGGTGTAGGACCGATGACGATCTGTTCTTTGATGAAGAATACCCTCGCTGCTGGCAAAAAAGAATATTATAAGTAGGGGATAAGCCCGAGTCTGATAGCTATTACAGGCAAGGCAGACCCATACTTGAAAGAAATAACAAGTATCAAACAACTTATACTTGTAAGCGAAACAAGTAAGCTTAACAAATACTTGATTTTTTATAACTCTCTAATTTGGTCGGGGGCAGGGCGCAGTGATGCACTCGGCCCCCCTTTTGGTAGATATATCTCTTATTAAAAACATAAATCAATGAATATGAACCATAAAATTTTATTGGCTTCTACAGCTATACTTTCCTTTACCTCGTTGATGGCGAGTGGCAAGTTGAATCCTAAAGTGGGAAATCCTTCTTTCTTGGACGAACAGAATGCTCCTGCCTATTCTGTGATGGGTAAAGATACAACCTGTCAGGTATTCTTATATTCTCCAGGTCCTACTCAGGGATTACATTTAGCGTATCTGGCAGATAATGAAAAATGGATAGATGTGGGACAACTTTGTGCTTCTGATTATGGTCCTTGGGGATCGGGTAAGAAGATGTACAGTCCCTCTGTTGTGCAGGCCAATGATGGTACTTGGCGTGCCTTGTGGAGTGTGGGGGAATCATTTCCGCAGTTTGCCGTGGCTTATTCCGAAGATTTGGTGACATGGCGCCCGCAGGATTATCCCATTGTGGCCGAGAAAGGTGTAAAATCACCTGTTGCTTACCAGATGGAAGATGGTAATTTTGATATCTATATCAAGACGGCAAAGGGAAAACGCTATGTGCAGGCTTCTCAGGATTTCCGTACTTTTGTGGAAGATTCCTTAGAAGCTTCTGCCGATGAAATCCTATGGGATAAGGATTCGGTATTGGTAAATGGTAAAATACAGAAGGGCGATGAGTTTGAAATACCTGCTGTTCACCTGAATTATATCCGTGCTTGGTTTAAGGCCTTGGATGAGGAGAATAGGGAAAATGCCCGTCAGATTCCAAAAACAAATCAGGAACTGGCTGCGCTTGTCAAGGAATATAATGACAGACAGGTTGCCATGCATGGTGAAAAGGCTGTTCTTGCCAAGATGGATGAGAGCGACAAGATAGAGGCGAAGTTGGTGGTTGACGGAAACCAAACGAAGCGTATTTCAGATAAGTTGATTGGTATTTTCTTCGAAGATATCAGTCGGGCTGCTGATGGCGGATTGTGTGCCGAACTTCTTCAAAACGGTGATTTTGAATACGACAAGGATGATAGAAAGCATTCCTGGAATGCGACGACAGCTTGGCAGGGAGTGGATTTGACTTCTGTTTCTGTAGAAAACGGAGTGAGCAAAAACAATCCTCACTATGCGGTGCTGGGTGCTACACCTATTTATAATATAGGATGGGATGGCATTTCTATCCTTCGAGGTGCTCGTGATGCGAAAAAGGAAGGAAAGCATGCTGCTTCTTATTATGACGTGAGTTTGTATGCCCGTTGCCTGAATGGAAAGAATAAGCAACTCATAGTAGCTTTGGTTGATGAAGCGGGGGATGTAATATCACAGGCTAAGGTGAAGGTTGTCGGCAATGAGTGGACTGAATATCAGGCTCAACTGGTCATTACTGATAAATATCAGGGAAATCTCGAAGAGGGGAAAGGCATCCGCTTGGCCCTTATTCCAAAGGGAGAAACTCAGGTGGGTATTGATCTCGTGAGTTTGAAACCGCGTGATACTTATAAAGGTCACGGACTCCGCAAGGATCTGGCAGAGAAAATTGCAGAACTCAAACCGAAGTTTGTACGTTTCCCTGGCGGTTGTATGTTGCATGGACAGGGGCTGGATAATATCTATCATTGGAAGGAAACGGTAGGTCCTTTGAAGGATCGCAAACCTGCCAGAAATATCTGGAATTATCATCAGACCAGACAACTCGGTTTCTATGAGTATTTCCAATGGTGCGAGGATATGGGTGCAGAGCCATTGCCGGTATTGGCAGCTGGCGTACCTTGTCAGAATTCTCAGCCTAATGCGCAAGGACTCTGCGGTCAGCAGGGAGGTATTCCGATGGAACAGATGCCACAGTATGTACAGGATGTACTCGACCTGGTGGAGTGGGCGAATGGAGATCCTGCCACTTCTTCATGGGCAAAGATGCGTGCTGATGCAGGACATCCAGCTCCTTTCAATCTGAAGATGATTGGCATCGGAAACGAAGATCTGATTTCTACGACATTCAAGGAACGTTATCTGATGATATGCAAGGCCTTGAAGCAGAAATATCCTGATATCGAGGTAGTGGGAACGGTAGGTCCTTTTCATTATCCTTCTTCAGATTATGTGGAAGGCTGGAAGATTGCTAAGGAAAACCGACAGTACATAGATGCGGTAGATGAACATTATTACGAAAAACCAGGTTGGTTTATCAACCATCAGGACTATTACGATCATTATGATCGTAGCATGCCTAAGGTGTATCTCGGTGAATATGCTGCCAATGGAAATAATGAGATGGACCGTGCCTTGGCAGAAGGTATTCATCTCTGTAATGTGGAACGTAATGGTGATGTGGTGGAAATGACCTCTTATGCACCTCTGCTTTGCAAGGATGGGTATGCTAACTGGAATCCAGATATGATGTACTTTAATAATAATAAGGTACGCGTGACAGAAAGCTATCATGTGCAGAAAATGTTCTCCGTACATAGTGGTGACGTTTATATTGCTTCTGATTTGCAGTTGCCGGAGGTCTTGAAACGCTATGTGGGTGTCAGTGTCGTGAAGGACAGTAAGTCAGGAAAGGTATGGTTGAAAGTTGTCAATGCTTTGCCGCGAACCCTGAAGTTGAAACTTTCTGGTTTGACTCAAAAAGAAATCGAAATCGGTCCTCGTCAATCGAATGTTTGGGCCTTGTAGATTATTTTCAGAAAGGATATTTGGGATGAAATGTGTATATATCCCATAAAACCGATATAGAATATGCAAAAAAACTGATAGGATTGTCCTAAAATGGAATGAATATTGGCTTTTTTGCATGTTTTATAGTTAGAAATGCAAAATTTTGGAAAAATATTTGGTAGTTAAAGCTTTTTTTTATTACTTTGCACCCGAAAAAAAATGTGCAGTGTTTGCATGAAAAATTATAATGATATTTAATAATTTATTTAACAAATTTTAGAGAGACATGAAAAAGTTAATTTTATTGTTTGCTGCCGTAGTTATGGCAGTATCAGTATCAGCTCAGACTGTTACTGAAAGCAAGACTTTCGACAACTTCTACATCGGCGTTAATGGCGGTGTAATGACAAAGACAACAAATCACAGTTGGTTGAATAACCTCAACTCTAATGCTGGTCTTCGTATCGGTCGTTGGTTTACTCCAGTATTCGGTTTGGCTGCTGAGAGCAATGTTTATTTCAATGATCACAACGCATATACCTCAAAGACTACTGTTCGCTATATGAATACAAGTTTGATCGGTACTGTAAACTTGAGCAACTGGTTTGCTGGTTACAAGGGTGAGCCACGTTCATTCGAGGTTATCCCTGTTTACGGTCTTGGTTGGGCACACTCTTTCGGTACATCTAATAACTGGAATGCTTTGACATCTAAGGCTGGTATCGATTTCGCAGTTAACTTCGGTGCTAACAAGGCATGGCAGTTCTATGTTGAGCCATCTATGAACTGGGCTTTGAATGGTAACGGTTATGAGGGTGTTGCTTATAACATCAACAAGTCTGGCTTCCAGTTGAACGCTGGTTTCATCTATAAGTTCAAGAACTCTAACGGTTCTCACAACTTCACAGTTGCTCAGCTCCGTGATCAGTCTGAGATCGATGGTTTGAACAGCCAGATCAACAACCTCCGCAACGATTTGAACAACAAGGATTCTCAGCTTTCAGCTAAGGACAAGCAGATTAAGGATCTTCAGAACGCTCTTGACGAGTGCAACAAGAAGCCTAAGTATGTGAAGCCAGCTACAGCTACAAACTTGCAGCCTACTGTATTGTTCCAGCAGGGCAAGTCTATCGTAGAGAAGAGCCAGATGCCTAACATCGAGTTGATCTCTCAGTACATGAAGAATCACCCAGAGGCTAATATCGAAATCAAGGGTTATGCTTCTCCAGAGGGTCCTAAGGAGTTGAACCAGAAGCTTTCAGAGAAGCGTGCTGAGGCAGTTAAGAATGTATTGGTAAAGAAATACAAGATTGCTGCTGACCGTTTGACAACTAAGGGTATGGGCGCAACAGATAAGCTCTTCAAGCAGGTTGAGTTCAACCGCGTTTCTACTTTCAACGACAACAGCGCTGCTGAGTAATAAACGCATTGATTAGAATTTTTTATCAAACATATAAATCCTCAAGGTTTTTGCCTTGAGGATTTTTTTTTATATCGGATGTTGTTTTCTGTTCCATCTGATGTTTTTTCTGCTCCTGTGATTGTATGTTCATAATTGATGTGAGGTACAACCCAAGAAGGAGTGAAATAATATAGAAGATTTAGGTTATAGTTTTTGTATTTTTAGTTTATTTGAATGCTCAATTCTAACGGAAATGTGTAGTTTCTGTAATAAATCGAAAGTAAATCGTTGATTTATGTTACGAAATTCGCAATAAAATGAAAGTTTATGTGAAATTTGTTGGTTATTACATAAATTCTCAGTATCTTTGCAGTCAAAATTGAAAATATAAAAACAATATGAAACATCCATTAAGAAGTAGCGTCTGTACTGAAGGCAGAAGAATGGCAGGTGCCCGTGCACTTTGGGTAGCTGCAGGTATGAAACATGAGCAGTTTGGCAAACCAATTATTGCTATTGTGAATAGCTTTACACAGTTTGTGCCTGGTCATACTCATCTTCATGAAATCGGTCAGATTGTCAAGAAGGAAATTGAGGCAATGGGTTGCTATGCAGCCGAATTTAATACCATCGCTGTAGATGATGGTATTGCTATGGGTCATGACGGAATGCTTTACTCTTTGCCAAGCCGTGACATTATCGCAGATTCTGTAGAGTATATGGTCAATGCTCATAAGGCTGATGCCATGATCTGCATCTCTAATTGTGATAAGGTGACTCCTGGTATGCTCATGGCATCTATGCGCTTGAACATTCCTACTGTATTCTGTTCTGGTGGTCCTATGGAAGCCGGTCGTTGGAAGGGTGAGAATGCTGACTTGATTACGGCTATGATTAAGGGTGCTGACACCAGTGTTTCTGATGAGGAGATGAAGCAGATAGAACAATGTGCTTGTCCTGGTTGTGGAAGCTGCTCGGGTATGTTCACTGCCAATTCTATGAACTCGCTGACTGAGGCTATTGGCTTGAGTCTCCCAGGAAATGGTACTATCTTGGCAACACACAAGAATCGTATCCAACTCTTCAAGGATGCTGCTCGTCAGGTAGTGAAGAATGCTTATGCTTATTATGAGGATGGTGATGAGAGTGTATTGCCACGTAATATTGCAACACGTGATGCTTTCCTCAATGCGATGACTCTCGATATCGCAATGGGTGGTAGTACCAATACGGTGCTTCATCTTTTAGCAGTAGCTCAGGAAGCTGGTGCTGATTTCAAGATGGAGGATATCGATCAGTTGAGCCGCAAGGTTCCTTGTCTCTGCAAGTTGTCTCCAAATACTCAGAAATATAGTGTTCAGGAGTGCAATCGTGCGGGTGGTATCATGGGTATCCTGAATGAGTTGAACAAGGGAGGCTTGATCAATGGTAGCGTAAAGCGTGTTGATGGAAAGACACTTGATGAGCAGATGAAGAAATATGATATCACAGGTTCTGAGCTTGATCCAGAGGCAGATAGAATCTATCATTCTGCACCTGGCAGAAAATTCTCTACCCAGATGGGTAGTCAGGATGCTCAGTGGGAGAGTCTTGATACTGACCGTGAGAATGGATGTATCCGTGACTTGGAACATGCTTATACCAAGGATGGTGGTCTGGCTGTTCTCTTCGGTAATATCGCCCAGAATGGTTGTGTAGTGAAGACAGCGGGTGTAGATCCTGTGCTTTGGCACTTTGAGGGTCCTGCAGTTTGCTTCGATTCTCAGGAGGATGCTTGTGAGGGTATTCTTGATGGAAAGGTTAACTCCGGTGACTGCGTGGTTATTACTCACGAAGGTCCTAAGGGTGGTCCTGGTATGCAGGAAATGCTTTATCCTACTTCTTATATCAAGAGCCGCCATTTGGGCAAGGAGTGTGCGCTGATTACCGACGGCCGTTTTTCGGGCGCCTCCACAGGCCCGTCTATCGGACACGTTTCCCCGGAAGCGGCGGTCGGAGGCCCCATCGCGCTCGTCGAAGAAGGCGATTTGATCCACATCAGCATTCCGGAAAGGAGATTGGATATCATCGGCATCCACGGACAAAGGAAAACGCCGCAGGAAATTGACGATATTCTTTCCCGTCGCCGTGCCGCATGGAAGCCGCGTCCATCAAAATATAAAAGCGGCGTCTTAAAACTTTTCTCCGAACACGCCGTATCGCCCATGGACGGCGGCTATATGAAATAAAACAAAGGTC